>CALXBJ010000187.1 GCA_944386515.1 uncultured Pygmaiobacter sp. | reverse complement strand
GTGGCAAAGAGGACGATGGTCTTGCCGGTGAAGTCGTAGGCCTCAAGGAAGGTGTTGAGAAGGGTGGGGGCGGTGTACCACCAGATGGGAAAGCCCAGAAAGATCAGCTGGTGCGCCGCCACCGGGGCATCGGTGGCGGCCAGCGCGGGGCGGGAAGCGGGGTTTTGCATCTCCATGCTCGAGCGGGAGCCTTTATCGGTCCAGTTGAGGTCGGCGGCGGTATAGCGCGCGGCGGGCCGGATCTCGTACAGCTCCCCGCCGGTGGCCTCCGCAAGCGCCTTTGCCGCCTTGGCGGTGGCGCCGGTGGCGGAAAAATAGGCGATGAGCGGCTTCATAATCAAATTCTCCTTTCGCTGTGTGCGGGCCGGCTTTTGCTGGCGCGGCCATCCCCCGCAGCGCGGGGCGCTTTTGCGGCCGCCCGGCGCGCAAAACGCCGGCCTATTTCCTGTTACCATTGTAGACCCGCCGCGTAAGAATGTAAAATACTCATTTTCTATCTGCATCTATTCGCAAAGGGCATTTTTGTCCTTGTGCGGAGCGGGGCATCGTGATAGGATAAAGCGAGGGGGGATACCGATGGAACTTCGCGTCCTGCGCTATTTTTTGGCGGTCGCCCGGGAGGAGAACATCACCCGCGCCGCGGCCGCGCTGCACCTGACCCAGCCCACCCTGTCCCGGCAGCTGATGCAGCTGGAGGAGGAGCTGGGGGTGCGGCTCTTTTTCCGCAGCCGCTACCGCATCCGGCTGACCGACGAGGGGATGCTGCTGCGCCGCCGGGCACAGGAGCTGGTGGACCTTGCGGACAAGACGGCGCGGGAGCTTGCCGCGGGGGAGGCCGAGCTGATGGGGGAGATCGCCATCGGCGCGGGGGAGACCCGGGGCATGAGCTTTCTCTCCGGGGTCATCTGCGCGTTTCGGCGGCGGTACCCGGGGGTCACCTTCCGCATCTTCAGCGCCAACGCCGACGATGTGAAGGAACGTCAGGACATGGGCCTTTTGGACATGGGGCTGCTCACCGAGCCGGTGGATGTGGGGAAATACGCCTTCTGCCGGCTGCGGCAGCGAGACCGCTGGGGGGTTCTGGTGCGGGCGGATTCCCCGCTGGCGGCGCGGCAGGCGGTCACCCCGCAGGACCTTGAGGCGGTGCCGCTGCTGGTCAGCGGGCGGGAGAGCATCCAGCGGGAGCTGTCGGGCTGGTTTGGCAGCCGGTGGGAGCGGCTGCAGATCGCCGCGACCTTTAACCTGATCCTTAACGCCGCCAATATGGTGCGCTGCGGGGTAGGGGCGGCGCTCTGCTTTGACCTCGATCTGGCGTTTGACGACCTGCGCTTTCTGCCCCTTTCGCCGGCGATGGAGACGGGCGCCGTGCTGGTCTGGAAAAAGGACCAGACCCTCACCCCGGTGGCGGAGGCCTTCCATCAGCAGATCAAAGATGCCCAATAGGCATCTTCAAAAAAAGCGCGAGCGGCTATCGCCCATAACGCGAAAAACGCTTTGCGGGACGCGCGTCCGAAAAGGGCGCGCGTTGTTTTTTGTCCACAGGAGGTTTTCCGAGTGCGACCCGGCGGGCGCTGCCACGCGCCATGCGCCGCAAAGGCGAAGAAAGCGGAAGGGGAAGGAGAAAGCGGCTTTCGGCATCCCCCGCCGTATGGGCGCTGCCGGGCACGGCGGTACGGCGGGCCGCCGCCCGCAATACGAAAGGGAAACCTTGCGGGCCGGAGGGGGAAAGCGCTGCTCCCCCCGCCGCCGGATTGCCACGCGGGGGCGGCTGTGGTATGATGGTGCCAGAAAGCGAGGGGATGCGCGATGCCGCTGCAGATTGTGCGAAACGATATCACCGCCATGGAGGTGGACGCCATCGTCAACGCCGCCAACGAGAGCCTGCTGGGCGGCGGGGGTGTGGACGGCGCGATCCACCGGGCGGCCGGGCCGCAGCTGCTGGAGGAGTGCCGCACGCTGGGCGGCTGCAGGACCGGGCAGGCCAAGCTGACCGGGGGTTATCAGCTGCCCGCCAAGTATGTGATCCACACCGTCGGCCCCGTCTGGCGGGGCGGCGGCCACGGGGAGCGGGCGCTGCTGGCCTCGGCCTACCGCTCCTCGCTGGAGCTGGCGCGTGCCCACGGCTGCGAGACGGTGGCCTTCCCGCTGATCTCCTCCGGGGTGTACGGCTATCCCAAGGAGGAGGCGCTGCAGGTGGCGGTGGAGACCATCGGGGCGTTTTTGCTCGAATGTGAGATGACGGTGTATCTGGTCATCTTTGACCGCGCCGCCTACACCATCGGCGGAAAGCTCTTTGCCGAGATCGCCGCCTACATCGACGACCGGTATGTGGAGGAGCACACCGACAGCACACAGGAACGGCAGCGCAGGATGGCCTTTTCCGCCGCGCCGGCGCCGCCCGCCGGGCTGGAGGAGGCGCTCGGCCGGCTGGACGAGAGCTTTTCCCAGATGCTGCTGCGGAAGATCGACGAGGCGGGCATGACCGATGCCCAGTGCTACAAAAAGGCCAACATCGACCGCAAGCTCTTCTCCAAGATCCGCTCGGACATCCACTACAAGCCCTCGAAACCTACCGCGATGGCGTTTGCCGTCGCGCTGGAGCTGCCGCTTGAGCAGGCGCGGGAGCTGCTGGAAAAGGCGGGCTTTGCCTTCTCCCGCGCCAGCAAGTTCGACATCATCGTCGAGTATTTCATTGCACGCCGAAACTACAACATCTTCGAGATCAACGAGGCGCTGTTCGCGTTTGACCAGAGCCTGCTGGGAGGTTGAGGATATGCCCCGCACGGATGTGACGAAAATGCCCTTTGCAAAGGTCTACCCGCTGCTGGTCGCTAAGGCGGAGCGCAAGGGCCGCACCAGGGAAGAGGTGGACGAGGTGACCGGGTGGCTCACCGGCTACACACCGGGGGAGCTGTCCGAACTTGCGCAGTCGGGCATCAGTCTGGGCGATTTTTTTCAAAAGGCCCCGGCGATGAACCCCAACCGGGCGCTGATTACCGGCAAAATCTGCGGCGCGCGGGTGGAGGAGATCCCCGACCCGCTGATGCGGGACATCCGCTGTCTTGACAAGCTGGTCGACGAGCTTGCCAAGGGGAGGAGCATGGACAGGATCTTGAGAAAGCAGGAGGACCGGCGATGAATAAACAGGAGATCTACGCGCTGCTCGGCGCCCAAAACATCCGGTACGAGGTGACGGAGCACAAGGCGGTGTACAACATGGCGGAGATGGCGCAGGTACAGCTGCCCTACCCGGAAGCCGACGCCAAGAACCTCTTTGTCCGGGACGACAAAAAGCGCGGCTACCATCTCATCACGGTCAGGGGGGACAAGCGGGTCGACCTGAAGGCCTTCCGGCAGCAGAACAAGACCCGGCCGCTGGGCTTTGCCTCGGACAAGGACCTGATGGAGCTGCTCGGCCTGATTCCCGGCGCGGTGACCCCGTTTGGCCTGCTCAACGACCGGGAGCACCGGGTGGCCTTCTGGCTGGACAAATCCTTTCTGGAGGGCCGCGGCCTAATCGGCGTGCACCCCAACGACAACACCGCCACCGTGTGGCTCAAAACGCGGGACCTGATCCGGCTTTTGCAGGAAAGCGGGACGCAGGTCACCCCGTTTGAGGCCTGAGAGAGGAAATTTGTCGCCTGCCGGGCGACCTGTTTGAACCCAAAACCCCCTATACTGTGTTTGTAAGCTGAAAACAACACAGAACAGGGGGCTTTTTTATGAAGAAAAATCTGACCGAACTGGTATTCATCCTCGACCGCAGCGGCTCGATGCAGGGCCTTGAGCGGGACACTATCGGCGGCTTCAACGCGATGATCGAAAAGCAGAAAAAGGAGCCGGGCGAGGCGGTTGTCTCCACCCTCCTCTTTGACGACCGGACCGAGCTTCTCCACGACCGGGTGCGGGTGGATAAAATCCGCCCCATCACCGAGCGGGAGTACACCGTCCGGGGCTGCACCGCGCTGCTGGACGCCGTCGGCGGGGCCATCCACCACATCGGGAATGTCCACAAATACGCCCGGGAGGAGGACCGTCCGGAGCACACCCTCTTTGTCATCACCACCGACGGCATGGAGAACGCCAGCCGCCGCTATTCGGCCGAAAGGGCCCGGGAGATGATCTGTCGCCAGAAGGAGAAATACGGCTGGGAGTTCCTCTTTCTCGGGGCGAACATCGACGCGGTCGGCACGGCGGGCCGCCTTGGCATCGCGCCCGACCGGGCGGTCAACTACCGCAGCGACGGCGCGGGCACCCGGCTGAACTTCGAGACGGTGGGAAAGGCGGTCTCCGCCGTCCGCGGCAGCGCGCCGCTCAGCGCAAACTGGAAGGACGCCATCGAGGAGGACTTTCGCCGGCGGGGCAACTCGGCCGGCAGGGGGGTGATTTTCTGATTGCGGCAGCCCGCCGCCGGCAGGAGTCAGGAAAACAGGGGGGGAAGGCAAAAATTGAGCGCCGGCGCGCCGCCGCATCCCGCGCACCCCACCGCAAAGCGGCGCAGGGCGGCGCTGCTTTTGCCCTGTCGGATGTAACGCAAAGACAGCCTCCGGCCAAGCCGGGGGCTGTCTGTTTTGGGTGGCTTCTCAAATTCCATATACGAAGATGCCGGCTGCAGCCGACAGGATAATGACCAGAATGGGGGAGAGCTTTTTCTTCCTGAAATATTTATACCCCAGCATGGCTGCAATCAATATAACCGAAATGATAATGGCGTTGTAATTTAACTCGACGGCAAAAATTGACCCCATACAGTTCGCAAATACCATGTAAATGCCGGTTGCGAGCACAATGCCGATCACACACGGCTTTAATCCCCGCAGAACCGCCTGAACATATTTGTTTTTCAGTGCTGTTTTCAGCAATGCCGTTACCAGCAGGATAATCAAGAAGGAGGGCAAAACAACCGCAACGGTTGCAACGACCGCCCCCGGAAAGCCCGCCTGATTGCTGCCGATGTAGGTGGCGAGATTTACCATGATGGGACCGGGTGTGCTCTCGCTGACAGCAATCATATAGGTCAGCATTTCACCGCTCAGCCAGCCGTAGGACATCACGACATCCCGAATCAAGGGGATGGCGCCATACGCTCCGCCAAAGGCAAAGCACCCGACCTTCAAAAAACCAAGAAACAGCTGTAAATAAATCATCCCTCTTTGCCGCCTTTCCGGGCGGGAGCACCGCTCAGAATAAAAACTGTCAAACTCACAATTCCAGCAATCAGCATCAGATTGATAGACGAGAAATTCCAGGCAAAGAGGTTGACGCAGAGCATGATTATGCAGCAACACGCCATAATGGCCCTTGGAAGTTTTTTCTTTTGCATTTTTTTGATCATGGTAGCGGCTGCATCCAGAATCAGAAGCCCGACAGCGATCTTGATTCCCTTGAAGGCGTCGGCGATCATCTCTATCTCCAAAAAGTGATCCAGAAACATGGAAATGAAATAGATCACGGCGAAGGACGGGACAATAATGCCTAAGGTTGCAGCGAGGGCGCCGGGGAAACCGGCCTTTTTATAGCCAGTAAAGGTCGCGCAGTTGATGGCAATCGGCCCCGGGGTGGACTCTGCAACCACCGTGATGTTCATCATTTCATCATGGGTGATCCACTGCTTGTGCTCTATGCAGCTGTTTTCAATCATCGCGATCATGGCATATCCGCCGCCGAAGGTGAACAAACCGATTTTTGCAAACGTAAGGAATAAATCCAGCAAAATGTTCATTGCGACCCATTCTCCTTGCGATATTCACATTGGCAGACGGTTGCATCGCGATCTAAAGTGAGTGAGGCGGCGCGCATCTGCTCAAATTGTTCCGCCAGAAAATCAGCTGCGTCCTGCAGCGGAAGATAGTGGGTATGGTAACCGTATTTTTCTCCATACACCAAGTTTGCGCTTTTCATTACTTTTATGTGCTGGGAAATTGCCGATTCGGAGATGCCGAATTTTTTGGACAAGGAGCGAACACAGTGCTTCCTCTCCAAAAGAGCCTGATAGATTTTCAGACGCATCGGTTCCCCCAGAGCCTTTAGCATACAGTCGAGTTCCATGCCGGTCCTCCTTTTTGTTTTAGCAGTTACTTAATTGTATTCCCGCTGTTTGATTTAGTCAATACTTTATTAAAAAGGGGCTATCTCTTGATGCGCCGATGGGGGGCGGTGACCTTTACAAAAAAATCGCCGCGGACGATATGACGTCCGCGGCGGCGTGGTCGGAGTGTAATTATAGGACTTGGAAAAATCCAGTCATATCAATGGTTTGCAAGCAGCAAGCAAGAGGTTTTTATCTAAAAAATTTATTCTTTGAGAATTACGCCGCCCAACGGGACTACGGGCGGTGTTTTCATATATCACAACAAGAAAGGAGGGGTGCTTCCCCCACAGGCCAGCCATCGGGCTGGCTTTTTCTATTTCACAACGAAGGAGGTTTTTAGGTGGCTGACGATAAAAAGAATATTCCCGACGCCGGGAAGGTAGACGAGCCCCCCAAGCTGGGAAAGGTGGAACCTGTCAAAGCCGATTCCCCGGTGCAGGATCAGCCCGCCCCGGCCAAGGCGGATGCCTCCGTGGTAGAGGGTGCGCCCAAAGTGGCAA
>CALXBJ010000186.1 GCA_944386515.1 uncultured Pygmaiobacter sp. | reverse complement strand
GATGCTGGCCGAGTCGAGCCCCAGCTCGATCAGCAGCGACGCCACGCTGAGGGGGTGGGTGATATACGGCTCGCCGCTGCGCCGGCAGACCCCGCTGTGCGCCTGATCCGCCAGCGCATAGGCCCCGCCGATCAGCTCCATGTCATAGCTGCGGCCGGACTCCGCCAGCTGCTGCTTTAAATCTTCATAGGAAATGAGTTTCTCCATCCTCTTCTCACCTGCGCTTCTCTTTCCTCTTGATCGGCCTTTGCGTGTCTATCGGCCGCTTTTAAATTCCCAGACGCCGCAGGATCGGCGCGCCGCCCGGATCCCGCTTGCCGCTGACCGGATGGACGAGGTACCGCTCCTCCCCATCCACCTGCCGCCGCTCGATCAGCTCCAGCTCGCACAGCGCCTGCAGCGCCACCTGGATCTTGCCCGCACTCAGCGGCGCGAGCCGCGCAAAGCAGGGGCACAGGTTCGCCGCGCCGATCCCCTCGGCACGCGCCAGCCGGAAGACGCTCGCCACCTCTTCCCGGTTGGGCAGCAGCTCCCTGCGCTGGCCATCGGTCAGCGCGCTGCCCCCCTCCAGCGCCTGATACAGCTGGGTCTGCATGACATAGTCGTTGCCGATCCCCGCGGGGCGCAGCTCCCGGACCCGGGCCGAGAGCATCGGCCCGCTGTGTCCGTCATAGACCGAGAGATAGACCAGCGCCTCCACCCGGTCGCCGGGGTGGTACCCCAGCGCCGACGGCGAGACCCCGAACAGCACCGCGTAGAGGGTGGCATTTCCCTGCCGCAGCCGCAGCCGGCTGTGCCGGCCCTCGGACAGCGGGTAAACCGCGTCCAGCAGCGCGTTTTCGACCAAGAACAGCGGCTGCGGGTTGCCGCTGCCGAAGGGGGCCAGCTCCTCCAGCGCGGCGACCTGCCCGACCGTGACCCGCTCGAGCGCGACCGCGAGGTCCGCCCGCAGCGGGGGAATCTCCATCACCGGGTACCGCTCGGCGGCAAACGCGTTGATCGCCCGGGCGAACTCCTCCAGCCGCCCGGTCTCAATCGAGAGGCCCGCCGCGGCGTCGTGCCCGCCGAACCGGATCAGCATCTCGCCGCAGGAGGCGATCGCCTCGTACAGCGAAAAGCCCGGCACGCTCCGCCCGGAGCCCTTGGCCTCTGCCCCATCCACCGAAAAGACGATGGCGGGGCGGCCGTACCGCTCGACCAGCCGGCTGGCCACAATGCCGATGACCCCCTGATGGTACCCCTCGCCCCAGACCACCAGCACCCGGCGGCGGGACAGGGCGGGGTCGGCGTCCAGCTCGGCGGCGATCCGCTCGACGATCTCCCGCTCGGTGCGCTGGCGCTCCTGATTGTATCCGTCCAGCGCCGCGGCGAGCTGCGCGGCCTCCTCCTCATCCTCCGACAGAAGCAGCCGCAGCGCGGCGGTGGCGTCGTCCATCCGGCCCGCGGCGTTCATCCGCGGCGCGAGGCCGAAGCTGACGCTCTCCGCCGTCAGCAGCCGCCCGGAGAGGCCGGCCGTCTCAATCAGCGCCTGCAGGCCGGGGCGGGGATTCTGCTGCAGCATTTCCAGCCCGCGGCGGACCATCACCCGGTTCTCCCCGGTCAGGGACATGATGTCCGCGATGGTGCCCACCGCCACGAGATCGCCGTACCAGTCGAGCAGCTCATCGGGGGAGGACTGGTCCACCGCACAGACCACCTTGAACGCGACCCCGACCCCGGCCAGCGATTTGCAGGGGCTGGCGTCGCCGGGCAGCTGGGGGTCCACCACAGCGGCCGCCTCGGGCAGCTTCTCGGGCGGGATGTGGTGGTCGGTGACCACGACGTCCACCCCGAGGGTCTTGGCGTAGGCGACCTCCGCCGCGGCCGAGACCCCGTTGTCCACCGTGATAATCAGGGTGATGCCCCGGTCGGCCATCGTCTTGACCGCGCTGGCACAAAGGCCATAGCCCTCGTCCGCGCGGTTGGGCAGCTTGTAAAAGACGTTCGCCCCAAGGCTCTCAAGATAGCCGTACATCAGCGCGGTGGCGCACACGCCGTCCACATCGTAGTCGCCGAAGACGGCAATCCGCTCCCCCGCGTCCACCGCGCGGCGGATGCGGGCCGCGGCGGCCTCGGCCCCCGTGAGCAGCGACGGGCTGGACAGCGGCTGGTCGGTCCGCAAAAACGCCTGCGCCGCCTGCGGGCTGTCCATCCCCCGCGAGGCCAGCACCCCGCAGGCGAGGGAGGGCAGGCCGGTGGCCTGCACCAGCTGCTTGATCTTCTCTTTTTCCGGTTGGCCGCAAAGCCAAGGGTGATATACCATAGCCGTTCTTTCTTCCTTTTCCCTCGCGTCCGCACACCGGCGGAAGGGTTGATTTTGGCCTGTCTTGCCCGTTCTCTCTTTTTTCTGCGCCGGATCGCGCCGCGCCGCCTTTGCCGGCCGCCGCAGCGCTCAAGGCGGTTCTGCCGCCGCTGTTTTTGCCCGCCGCGCATCCGCTTTTCCCGCCGGCCCCGTTCGCCCTGCCGCAGACAGCGGCAAATCGGCCGCGGGGGCGGTTTTCCATTCCCAAAAAGCGGGCGGCGGTTCCCCCGCGGGGGCAAAGGCTGCCCCCGCGAAGGCCGTTCCTTTTATTTTTATCCCTCAGAGGTAGGAGACCGTCTCGAGGATGCTGCGGGCCGCACGCAGCCCGTCCACCGCGGCGCTGACGATCCCGCCCGCATAGCCCGCGCCCTCCCCGCAGGGGTACAGGCCGGGCAGCTCGATGCTCTGGCAGTCGCCGCCGCGCGGGATCCGCACCGGGCTGCTGGTACGGGTCTCCGGCCCGGTGAGCAGAGTGTCCGCCGCGCAGTAGCCCGGCAGCTCTCGGCCGAACGCGCGTAGCCCCTGCCGCAGCGCGTCGGCGAGCGGCGCGGGAAAGAGCGCCCCAAGATCCGCCGCGGACACCCCGCGGGGATAGGTCGGCTCGACCCGGCCGAGCTTCAGCCCGGCTCGCCCGTCGAGAAAGGCGGCGAGGTCCTGCGCCGGGGCGGTGTAGTCCCCACGCAGCGCGAAGGCCGCCCGCTCCAGCTCCCGCTGGAACGCGACCGCCCGCATCGGGTCGCCGCCGAACTCCTCCGGCTTGACCTCCGCGACCACCGCCGCGTTGGCGTTGGCGCCGTCCCGCGCGTGGTAGCTCATCCCGTTGGTGCAGACCCCGCCCGCCTCGCTGGCGGCGGCGACCACCCGGCCGCCGGGGCACATACAGAAGGTGTATACCCCCCTGCCGCCGGGATGGGCGGCGAGCTGGTACTCCCCGGGGGGCAGTGCGGGATGGCCCGCCGCCTCGTGGTAGAGCGCGCGGTCGATCTCGCTCTGCAGATGCTCGGCCCGGAAGCCGACCGAGAAGGGCTTTGCCTCCAGCGTCAGCCCCGCCTCCCGCAGCATCGCGAAGGTGTCCCGCGCCGAGTGGCCGATGGCCAGCACCAAGGTGTCGGTCTCAATCGGCCCGGCGTCGGTCTCGACCCCGGCCAGCCGTCCCCCCTGCCGGACCAGCCCGGTCAGCCGGGTGTCAAACCGCACCTCGCCGCCCAGCCGCTCGATCTCCCGCCGCAGCGAGAGGATCACCTCCCGCAGCCGGTCGGTGCCGATATGGGGTTTCGCCTTCCAGGCGATCTCCTCCGGCGCGCCGTGCTCGAGCAGGGTGCGCCGCACATAGTCGCACAGCGGGTCCCCGATCCGGGTGGTCAGCTTGCCGTCCGAAAAGGTGCCCGCGCCCCCCTCGCCGAACTGGATGTTGGCGTTCTCGTTTAGCGCGCCGCCGGCAAAAAAGGCGTCCACCGCCGCGGCCCGCCGCTCGATCGAGGGGCCGCGCTCGAGCACCAGCGGCCTTGCGCCGTTGCGGGCCAGCAGCAGCGCCGCAAACAGCCCCGCCGGCCCAAGCCCGCAGACCACCGGCCTGCCGGCCGCCCGCTTTGTCCCGGGGGTGAAGACCAGCGGCGCCTCCCGCTTGAGCTGTGCGCCGCAGCCGCAAAACGCCTCCTCCCGCAGCCCCTCGGCCAGCGTGAGGCCGATGCCCCACACCAGCTTCGGCCGGCCGTGGCGGGCGTCCACCGACAGGCGGGTCACCCCCCAGCCGGACAGCTGCGCGGGGCGCAGGCCGGCCTTTTTCAGCGCCGCGGCAAGCGCGTCCTCCCCCGTAGAGGAAAGGGGCAGTGTCAGCCCCGAAAACTGCAGCATGACGCCGCCCCCTTTCATGTTTTTTCTGCTCCGCCCCCGTATCGGGGCAGCAAATCCGCCCGGTTTTTAGGCCGGACGGCTCAGCGCGGCCCGCCGGTTCAGCCGGCGCTGATCTCGACCAGCGCGGTATAGCTGCCCACCGCAAAGACGCTGTCGCTGCCGGGGATCCGGATGGTCACCGGCACCGTCTGCTCCCCCTCGCCGAGGCTCAGGTCTCCCGCGTCGATCTCGGCGATAACGCTGGAGGCGTTCAGCGCGGTCACATCCTCCGCAAGGCCGAGGATGGTCACATCATAGATCCTGCGGGTCTGGACCGTGACCTCGCGGTTCTGCTGCTCATTGACCACCCGGATGTCGCTGACCGTCACCGTCTTCTGGGAGAAGGCGCTGGTGTCAAAGCTGACCGTCACCTCGTTGAGGTTGTCGAGGTTCTGGTATCCGGTGTCCACCGTCACCTGGAAGGTCTTGGTGAAGTTGAGGGTAAACTCCTTCTGCAGGTCGATATACCCCAGCATCAGCTCGGTCTTGTTCTGGATCGAATCCGCAGGGCCGGCAAGGCTGATGCTGTCGTATTCCAGCGTCGGCTTGAGCAGGCTGGTGTCAAACCCGTCCGGCACATTGGTGTAGCCCACCGTCAGCGGCAGGACCTTTTTCTGCAGGATCGGCACCGTGACCTCCACCGTCTCGGCGTCGGCGGTAATCAGCTTGCTGCTGATGGGGTTGTCATTCTTGTCGTAGATGGTCAGCTGGGCCACCGCAATCCGGGTGCTGGTCAGCTCCTCCTCGATCTCGACGCTGGCAACCACGCGCCCGACCGACTGGATCTCCTCCTCCGGGCCGGTCAGGGTGATCTCGCCGGGGGTCGCGTAGGCGCCGGTCAGGATATACCCGTCCGCCGGCTTGACCCCGCGGGTATCGGTCTCGACCACAAACTTCTTCTGGGTCAGGGTCGCAAACCGCACCGTCACGGTGGAGGGGATGATCTCCTTGATCTCATAGGCGGCGTTCGCGTCGTTTTTCACCGCGACGAGGGTCAGCTCATACTGGCCGGCCTCGGTGACGTTGCTCAACCGGGGATAGACGGTGATGTCGTCCGCATCAAGGCCGCCGACCACCGCGCGCTCGCCCTCGACCCGGACCGAGACCCGCGGCGCCTCCCCCTCGGTGACGACGTCCAGGCCCATCGCCTGAATCGTCTGGGCGTTGTAGTCCAGATCCACCGGGATGCCGGTGACCTTGTCCTCGGTGTTCGGCTCGATGACCAGCGAGACCACCAGCCAGCCCAGCACCGCGATCAGGATCGAAAACGCCAGTGTGAACTGGCTGTTGTCAAACAGCTTGCCGAGGTTCAGCCGGCGCTTTTTGGCCTTTTTACTTTTCTTCGGTGTGCTCATCGCCAGCCGCCTCCTTTCTCGCCGAGCCGTGCAGCCGCCGCAGCAGCCTTGCCGGCTTTTTCTCCTCCTCCTCGGGAGGGTCGGGCACCAGCTCCATCTGCAGCAGGTTATACAGGTTCTGCCGGTCCAGCCGGCGGATCAAAACGCCGTTTTTCGCCATCGAGATGATGCCGGTCTCCTCCGACACCACCACGCACAGCGCGTCGGAGTTCTCGCTCATGCCCAGCGCGGCGCGGTGGCGGGTGCCCATGTCCTTGCTGATGTCCTGATTGGCCGACAGCGGCAGCACGCAGCCCGCCGCCTTGATCCGGGCGTCCCGCACGACCACCGCGCCGTCGTGCAGCGGGGTGCCCTCGTAGAAGATGGTGCCGATCGCCTCGACGTTGATGTCCGCGTTGAGGACGGTGCCGGTCTTGATGATCTCGCTCAGGTTGGAGCGCCGCTCAAAGACGATCAGCGCGCCGGTGCGGGAGGCGCTCATCTGCTCGGCCGCGTCGCAGACGGTCGCGATGGCGGCCTTCCAGCGGTCGCGCTCCTGCTCGTCCGGCGTCTTGCCCTTAAAGATCGAGATGGCAAACACGCTGGTGCCGCCCACCCGCTCCAGCGCGCGGCGGATCTCGGGCTGGAAGACCACCACAAGGGCCAGCACGCCGAACTGCAGGATCTTCTCCAGCAGGTAGTTGAGGGTGCGCATCTGCCACAGGTCCGAGACAAAGGACGCAGCAAAGAGGATGAAGATCCCCTTGACCAGCTGCGCCGCGCGGGTCTGCCGCACCAGATTGATCAGTTCATAGGTCAAAAACGCGACCACTGCGATGTCGATCAGATCGACCAGCTTGAAGTCCCGCAGCACGTTGAGCACCCGCTCAAGCTGCCCGAGAAACCCGGCGCTCAGCCAGCTGAAAAAGGTTTGCAGGGGTCCTGTCAGGCTCATATTTCGGCCTCCGTTCCGGCAAAATGCGGGGTGCGCCCCCGCTGCCTGTTATTTTTGCTCTATCTTTTTAAGTATATCACAACGGGTCCTGTTTCACAACGAAAAACCCCGCCGCCGCGCGGATTTACCGGCATTTTACCCCGCGCTGCTTTTTTTTTTTTTTTTTTTTTTGTTGGGGGCGTCCCCGCTGCCGGTAAAGCCCA
>CALXBJ010000185.1 GCA_944386515.1 uncultured Pygmaiobacter sp. | reverse complement strand
AATCCCGCCGATGACACAGGCAATAATTACATCGAGGAACAAGGTCGCCCCGGCGTTGGCCACGCCGCTGTTGACCCGGGACATCAGCACGACACCCGCCAAGCTGGCGTAGGCGCTGCAGATGAGGTAGGCCGATATGGTGATCAAGCTGACATTGATTCCGCTCAGGCGGGCAGATTCCGCATTGGAGCCGACCGCAAAGCACTTGCGCCCGAAGCTGGTCTTGTTGAGCACAAACGCGCCGATCAGCAGCGAGCCCAGCATCACCACCGCCGAGATGGGGATCGGCCCGATGCTGCCCTGCCCGATGACCTTCGCGCCGTCGGGCAGGCCGTAGACGGTCTTGCCGTCATTGCTCCAGAACGCAAGGCCCGCGCCGATGTTCATCGTGCCGAGGGTGGCGATCATCGCCGGCATATGGGTGGTGCAGATCGCGACGCCGTTAATCAGGCCGATGGTCAGCATATTCGCCAGCATCGCCAGCAGCAGCGCGGGGATAAAGGGCATCTGCGCCTTGGTCACCAGCAGCGAGCAGACCATCCCGCTCAGCGCAATCTGCGAGCCGGTGGACAGGTCCATCTGTCCCGAGATCAGCACAAACGAAACCCCCATCGCCAAAATTCCGCTGACCGAAATCTGCTTTAAGATCGTGATGAAGTTGTTCCAGGTTCTAAACTGCGGCACCAGAATGGAAAATACCGCGACAAGGATCGCCAAGATAATCCAAACCGCATTCTTCTTGATCAAGTTTAACGCTTTCATTCCGCTTTTTCCCTCTTTTCCCCTGATGCGAGCTTCAGGATGGTCTGTGAAGAGAACTCCTTCTTGTCGAGGATTCCCATCTGTACGCCTTCATACATGACGACCGTGCGGTCCGCCATGCCCATCAGCTCCTCCATTTCAGAGGAGATCATGATGATCGATTTTCCCTCCTGGCACAGGCGGTTCATCAGGAGATAGATCTCATACTTTGCCCCGACGTCGATCCCGCGGGTGGGCTCATCAAAGATCAGCACATCCGCGTCCGCCACCAGCCACTTGGCCAAGACAACCTTTTGCTGGTTGCCGCCGCTGAGGGTCGCCACCAGCTGGTCGGCGGAATAGCAGGCGATGTGCAGCGCGTCGATCTGCTCCTTGACAACCTGCCGCTCCTTCGCCTTATCCAGCACCCCGTGGCGGTTGACCTTTTTCAGGTTGGTCAGCACAATATTCTGCGAGATCGGCAGCCGCAGCATGACCCCCTGCTTTTTGCGGTCCTCCGGCAGAAGGACGATGCCGTGGTTCACCGCGGCCTTGGGGCTGTTGATCCGGATCTTCTTCCCGTGCAGATAGATCTCTCCCGACTCAATCGGGTCCGCGCCGTACAGCACCCGCATGATCTCGGTGCGCCCCGCGCCGACCAGTCCCGCAAGGCCGAGGATCTCCCCCCGGTGCAGCTCAAAGCTGACACCTCGCACCCCGTTGCCGCTGAGCCCCTTCACCTCGAGGACCACCTCGCCGATTTGGCACTCCCGCGCGGGGAAATTGTTGCTCAGTTCCCGCCCCACCATATGGTGGATCAGGGCGTTTTTGTCAATCTTCGCGACCTCCTCGGTGAGGATCTTCTTGCCGTCCCGCAGGATGGTGACCCGGTCGCAGATCTCATAGATCTCATCCAGCCGGTGGGTGATGAAGATGATGGTCACCCCCTCCTGCTTCAGCCGGCGGACAATCGAAAACAGGGTCTCGACCTCGTTGGCGGTGAGCGGGGCGGTGGGTTCGTCCAAGATCATCAGCTTGACCGGGCGGGAGAGGGATTTCGCGATCTCCACCAGCTGCATATGCGCGGTGGACAGGTTCATCACCAGATCCCGCGGGTTCAGGGGAACGTTTATCTGGCGCAGGATCTTTTGCGTCTCCTCCTCCAGCTTAGCGTAGTCGACAAGCCCGTACCGCTGCGGGATATGCCCGACAAAAACATTTTCCATCACCGTCAGGCTGTCCATCAGGTTGAACTCCTGATAGACCACCGAGATTCCAAGGCTGCGGGACAGCGCGGGGTTGAACATCTCATAGCGCTTGCCCTCGAATTCCACATACCCCTCATCCGGGCGGATCGCCCCCGCAAGGACCTTGATGAGGGTGGACTTGCCGGCGCCGTTCTCCCCCGCCAATGCATGGACCTCGCCGCGGTAGATGTCTAGATCAATCCCATCGAGCGCGAGCACGCCGGGATATTGCTTGGATATCCCTTTGAGGGACAGCAGCAGCTCCTTTTCAGCCACACAAACATCTCCTTTTTCAAATAGGCTGCGAAGCCTGACTTCGCAGCCTATTCTCAATTGCTGTTTTTCTGCTCACAGGGAACCAAGATAATCCTCGGCCTCGTCGATGTAGACCAGCTTCATCGGATAATCCCACTGCAGATCGTCCTCGGTGACCCCCTCGGGATACTGGTTGCCGTTTTCGACGTACTCGATCAGCTTTTCCATCAGGATCATGTACTGGTGCTGCAGGTCGAGGTCCAGCGAAGCCTTGAAGCAGTTGTCCTCGAGGATGATATTCAGCTCGTCATCGGTCGCGTCCCAGCCGAACACGCCGCAGCTGTCCTTCGGGCGCTCGTCCCAACCGGCCGCCTTGCAGGCCTCGTAGCAGGCCACCGACATGCTGCCCGCGATGGTGACCATGACGTTCATATCAGGATAGGCGGAGAGCATGTTCTCGGCAGAGGCCATCTGGGAATCACCCACGCTAGCATCGCCCACGATGACGACCCGCCCGTTCTCCATATTCGCTTCCATCGCGTCCTTGATCGCCCATGCGCGGCTGCCGAACGCCTCCATCGCCTCATAGCCGAGGATGCCGACGATTGCCTCGCCCTCGATGTTCTCATTGACCCACTTTGCGACCTCTTGTCCCATAAAGGTGCCGGTCTCCACGTCGTCGCAGCGCACGCAGTAGGTCATGCCGTCATAGCCCTTGAAATCGTTGTCGACCATGCCGACCGCAATGCCGGCCTCCTTGAACAGGGGCAGGACCGCAGCGGCGGCCTCTTTGTAGTGGCCGTGCAACAGGACGATGTCGCATCCCGCCGAGATGAAGTTCTCCGCCGCGACCGGCACATCCTCCGCCGAGGCCAGATCTACCTCATAGAAGGTATAGCCCAGCGGATCATAGGTTTCATGGAGAAGCTCGCGCAGCTGAAGCCAGTTCTGGTTGGTGTTCCAGCCGGCAAACGCGATGCCGACCTTCAGCCCCTCGCTCTGCCCCGCCGATGCGCCGGACCCGCCGGCGCCGGATGCCGAAGAGCCGCCCTGACCACAGCCGACCACAGAGATTGCCATTGCCGCCGCAAGGATCAAAGCCAACAGTCTTTTCATTCTTATTCTCCCTTTCTTTTCATTGAATTTGCTTTAAGTTTGTTTTCACAAACAGCTTTCCTCTTTCAGATACCGGATCTTTCCGCGCACCTCTTGCCAGGAGCGCTTTCCCGTACAGCAGAAAGCCAGCATCGCCGCACCAAAAGCCGCTTCCTCGGCATTGCGCGGGATTCTGATCGGGGCGCGGAAGATCTTTTGCAGGCTTCGGCGGAGGATGCCTCCGTTGCGCACCGCATTTCCGCTGGCAACGTAGAAGTCCTGATCCTGGCCATCGCCCATCCGCTCATAGAACTCGTACAGCTCCTCACAGATCCCCTGCAAAAAGGACAGGCAGAGATTGCCGACCGTAAAGTTGTCCCACTGGATGTTGCTGATCGAGCCGCGCTTTTCCGGGTGCTCCCGCGTGCCGCGGAACCTCGTGTCCACCTTCAGCGGCACAAGGCCGCTGTTCTCCGCTTCCTCCGCCGCGCGGTCCATCCGGCGCATGACATCCTTTCCGCAGCCGGCGGAGAGAAGCTCGCCCGCCTGTACAAAGAACCGCATCAGCAGGTTGTACGAGCTGCCCCCGCACAGGCTTGAGCCGACAATCAGGTATTTGTGGTCGAGGTAAGGCCGGCATTCCAGCCCCTCCTTAAACACCGGGCGGTCAATCAGCTTTGAGATCTGGCTGCCCGTGCCGATGTTTATCAGGGTGTCCGCCCCCTGCCCGACCGCGCCCAAAAAGCTGGCCTGATTGTCCCCGATTGCCACGCAGACCGCGATTCCCTCCCGGGTGTATCCGATCACCTGTTCCTCATCGGTCACCTCCGGCAAAAGGCCGGGGTCGACCCCGAGGCCTTGGATCTTCTGCCGGTCAAACGCCATCTGCTCCAGCGAAAACATTCCAAGGCTTGCCGCGTTGGAGACATGGGTCAGCGGCGTCTTGCGCCCCGCGGCTTTCATCGCCGCAAAATCGGTGATGGTGCAGATCTTGGCGGCGTTCGGCGGGATCCGGCGGTTGACCGTGTCGTAAAACAGGGTTGCAAGCCCGCAGCCCGTCGCGACCGCATACCCCGACAGCCGGGCTATCTTCTGGCTGTAGGTCAGCCCCTCCCCGCAGGGCTGGTTTGCCCGCTCGTCCTGCCATGAGATCAGCTCGCTGCAGGGTTTGCCCTCTTTGTCCAGATACAGGATTCCGTGCATCTGGCCGGTAAAGCCGATCCCCTCTACCGGTTCCGGGCTCTGTGCGCTGAAGGTCTCGATCATCTGCCGGCAGATTTCCCAGATCTTCTGCGGGTCCTGCAGGCACTTCCACGGTGCGTCTGCCGGCAGCTTGGCGCTGTTTGCCACCGTCTCCCGTTTGAGCTCGCGGCCGCTCTCCCCTTCCACCAATAATCCGCTGATAGTCGTGGTCCCAATGTCGATCCCGATATACGACATCTGAGCCCTTCACCTCCTTTTGGGCCGCTTCCTGAGTATATTATATTTTTCGATTTATCTATTTGTCAATTGTATTTATTCATCAAATTTAGTAATATTTTTTGTTGTTTCGCTCAAAAAAAAGTTGCCCAACAAAAGATATTGGGCAACTTAATCAGTTCTTTCTTTTTTATTCCTCCGCAAGGATGGACAACAGCTTGGACGGCTGCTGAAAGCTCTCCTCCAGCGCAAGGGCGGCGGCGCCGATAAAGGCCGGGTCCTGCGGGAAGGAGCAGGAGTAGATCTCGGTCGCCTGATAGACCTCCGGCAGGACCCGCTCCCGCACCGTCCGGCGCACCTGCTCCAGATACTCCTCCCCGGCCAGCGCGGTCTCGTCCCCGACAATCACAATATCCGGGTTGTATGTATAGAGCATCGAGGCAATCCCGATCCCCAAATACCTCGCGCCCTGCAAAAATGCGTCCCGCACGACCGCGTCCCCGTTCCGATACGCCTCCCGCGCCTGTGCAAAGGTGAACTCTCGGTGCAGGCTGCAGGCCTCTCCCCGCTCCATCCGCTGCGTGATTTCCTCGCAGATCGCGGTGGAGGAGGCGTACCGCTCAAGGCAGCCGCGGTTTCCGCAGGCGCAGGGCTTTCCGTCACAGCGGATGGTCATGTGGCCAATCTCGCCTGCAATCCCCAGCGAGCCGTGGAAAACCTGTCCGTTGATGATGATTCCGGCGCCGATTCCGGATCCCGCCGCAATATACAGATAGGTTTTTTCCTCAAGGCGGTGCTTTCCGTACCACCACTCCGCCAATGCGCCCGCATTTGCGTCATGCTCGATATAAAAGGGGATCGAAAACTTTTCGGCAAGCTGCTTTTTAAAATTCACCTTTTCCCAGTTGCGCGCACCGGTAATCAGCAGAACCCTGCCGCTGTTCATCAGATAGGGGCCGGGGACGGCCATACCGATTGCGACCACCTTGTGCGGCGCACACCGGATCAGGCCGCGGATTGTCCGCTCGATCTGCTCGAGGATCTCCTCCACCGACTCCGACCCGCCGATCTGATTGGTCACAATCTGTTCGGGGCGCCCGTCAATCGAAAATATACCCGCCAAAAAATTGGTGCGGGTCAGCCGCACGCCGATCACCCGGTATTTCTCCGTCTCCAGCGTGATCCCGATCGAGCGCCTGCCCTTTTTGCCCTCAAAGCTCCCCGTCTCCCGCACAACGCCGTACTCTATCAGACGGTTGACGATATTGGTTATCGTCGACTGCTTCAGCCCGGACATCGCCGCCAGCTGGGAGCGGGAGCAAACCCCCATCTTGTGGGTCAGTTTGAGCACCCGCATCAGGTTCAGCTCTTTGACCTCTTCGAGGTTTTTTGCCGATCTCTCCGTTTTTGTCATAGCGTCTTCCCATCCTCAGCCCTGTTCCGGCTGTTTTCTGCCGTACCTCTCGAAATCCCAAAAGGGCTGCCATCCCGAAGATCTTTGCCAATGGAATCTTGTTTTTTTATTATAACACGTTTTTTCCATTTTTTGCGAGAGAAAACAAAAATGCGCACCCGCAATTTTGAACCGGGCAAACCGCCGCCCCTCCCGCCGCGCGGGGCTTTCCGCAGGATGCGTGCGCAGACAAGAGCGCCGCGTTTCGCCCTCCCGCCCGCCGGTGTCCGGGCCGCTCCCACCCCCCTCCTCCCTAAGGCACCCCCCGCCGTCAGGTTGCCCCGCCGGGCGCAAAATGCTATACTTTAGTCAAAAGGGCACACAGGAAGGGAGCAGGATATCATGGGCAAACACATCGTCGTCATTGAGGGCAGCCCCCGCGTTGCAAAGAACACCGACCGGGTTGTCGGCGCATTCCTCCGCGGCGCGCAGGAGGCCGGCCACACCACCTACAAGCTGAGCCTTGCAAAGAACCGGGTCAACGGCTGCATCCACTGTATGCAGTGCGGGAAAAACGGCTACTGCGCACAGAAGGACGCGATGGAGGCGCTCTATCCCGAGCTGGAGCGGGCGGACCTTGTGGTCTTTGCCTCCCCGATCTATTTCTGGCAGATCACCTCCCAGATGAAGGCCGCCATCGACCGGCTGTACGCGCTGTACATGATGGGCCGTTTCCCGCACGGGGACGCGGGCAAGCAGATGATGGTCTTTCTGGTCTGCGGCGACGCGGACCCCGCCGCCGCGGCGGACGCGCAGGGCTTTTTCTCCGGTGTGTTCGAGAAGCGGCTGGGCTGGAAAAATGCCGGCACCCTTGTGGTGAGCGGCACCAGCCGGCCCGACTTTGATCTTGAAAAAGAGGGATTCCTGCAGAGGGCGTACGACCTCGGCGCCTCCCTTTAAAAAGCCGGCGGCGGCCCATCCCCTATTTTGGGAGGGCCGCCGCTCTTCTTTTTTTGCGCGCGTTCAGGAGGCCCGCGCCTCCTCCGCTTTGTCCTGCCGGGCCAAGGCAATCCGCTTGTCCCACACCACCCCTGCGGCCAGCAGCAGGACCCCCAGCGCCTTGAGCAGGGACATCCTGCCGAAGAGCACAAGGTCCACCACCGCCGAGGTGAGCAGCTGGCTGAGCAGCAGCAGGGTGGTGGACTGGAACAGGCTGACCCTGTGCAGCGAATAGACGTTGATGACCATCGCCAGCACCCCGAACACCCCGCCAAGGCAGGCCCACCAGGGCGCGGCGAGGAACCCCTGCGCCGGGAACCCGCCGGTCAGCAGCAGCACCGCCAGCGAGATGGGGGTCGCCAGCAGGTAGTTGATCAGGCTGCCGTTGAAGGTGCCCAGATAGTTGGTCGCATGATAGTTCAGCATCTGGGAGGCGACGCTGATCCGGCCGCAGAAAAAGCCCAGAAGGGCGACAAGATA
>CALXBJ010000184.1 GCA_944386515.1 uncultured Pygmaiobacter sp. | reverse complement strand
CCCCGCCGTAGAGATTGTGCTCGGCGGCCTGACTTGCCACCTGATTGCTGCGGATGACCCGCCCGTCCTCGACGACGGCGGCGGCGGTCTCGTCGCAGCTGGACTCGATTCCCAAAATCAGCATCTTTTTTCCTCCAAGCCGCGCGGCGCGCGGCGTCCTTTTCAGCGTCTGTCCCGATAGCGCGCGGGGAGAGCCGGCGCAGGGCTTCTGCATCTTATTCCAAAAAAAGCCCCCGCGGCGGGCGCTGTGCCTTAATCCTCCGCCTTTGCCCCGGCGGGCGCAAGGCGCAGCTCCATCGTGTAGCCGTCCTCCCGCGGGCGGTCAAAGAGGGCCGGCCGGCGGGCCAGCGGCGCAAAGCCCAGCCGCCGGTAGAGCGCGAGCGCCGGCGCGTTGGAGCAGCGCACCTCCAGCAGGCAGCGGTGCGCGCCGGCGCCGGCAAGCTGCGCGAGGGCATCCCGCAGCAGCGCCGCGGCGATCCCCCGCCCCCGCAGCGGGGATACCACCGCCACCATCGCAAGCTCGGCGGTCTCCCCCATCAGTGAAAAGCAGGCAAAGCCCGCCGGCTCGCCCGCAAGATGGGCGGCAAAGCAGCGGGAGGTCTCCTTTTCCAGCTCGGCGGCAAGGTCGGCGGCGCTCCAGGGGTCGGCGGCGTCGGCGCAGCCCGCGGCGAGGAGCGCGCAGTCCCGCGCCGAAAGCGGGCAGAGCTGCAGCGGCGTGTTTTCGTCGGCGGCCTGCGCGGTCCCCCGCGGCGCGGCGGCCGCCGGGCTTCCCCCCGCTTCGCCGCCGGCGGGCAGCGGCCCGCTCAGCCCTTCGCGTCGTACCATGTCCCGCCCTCCTTGACCTCGGCGAGCAGCCGCACCGGCAGGTCGGCGGCCCGCTCCATCTCCTCGCCGAGGATCGCGGCGGCGCGCTGCGCCTCCTCGACGGGGGCCTCGACGATCAGCTCGTCGTGGACCTGCAGCACCAGCCGTGCGCGCAGCCCCTCCGCCCGCAGGCGGCGGTGGACCCGGATCATCGCCAGCTTGATGATGTCGGCGGCGGTGCCCTGGATCGGGGTGTTCATCGCCATCCGCTCGCCCAGCGCGCGGATGTTGCGGTTTGCGGCGGTGATCTCGGGCAGCGGGCGGCGGCGGCCGTAGAGGGTGGTGACATATCCCTTTTCGCGGCCCTCCTCCACCGTGCGCTGCATATACTCCCGGATGCCGGCGTACTCATTCAGATAATTCTTGATGAACCGGTCGGCCTCGGCCACCGAGACCCCGACGTCCTTTGCAAGGCTGAACGCCCCGATGCCGTAGACGATGCCGAAGTTGACCGCCTTTGCGCGGGAGCGCAGCTGCGGGGTGACCAGCTCAAACGGCACCCCGAAGATCCGGGACGCGGTGGCGCGGTGGATGTCCTCCCCCGCGGCGAAGGCGGCCTGCATCTTCTCGTCCCCGCTGATCGCGGCGAGGATCCGCAGCTCGATCTGGCTGTAATCCGCATCCAGCAGC
Source organism: uncultured Pygmaiobacter sp. (assembly GCA_944386515.1). Lineage (GTDB taxonomy): Bacteria > Bacillota > Clostridia > Oscillospirales > Ruminococcaceae > Pygmaiobacter. The sequence goes on along the minus strand of CALXBJ010000184.1, from coordinate 1,843 downwards.
ACGCAGCCCGCCGGCGCGACAAAGTACCGCCGCAGCCGGCTGCCCAGCTCGGTGCGCACCGGGATGTTCTGCAGGTTCGGCTCGCTGGAGGAGATCCGCCCGGTGCGGGTGTCGGTCTGGCTGAAGACCGAGTGCACCCGCCCGTCCGGCCCGACCACCCGCAGCAGCCCCTCGACATAGGTGGAGTTGAGCTTTTGATAGCTGCGGTAGAGCAGGATGTGGTCGATCACCGGGTGCACCCCGCGCAGCGACTCCAGCGTCTCGGCATTGGTGGACCAGTCGCTCTTGGTCTTTTTCTTGGCCGGCAGCCCCAGCTTGGAAAAGAGCGCGTCCCCCAGCTGGCGGGTGGAGTTGAGGTTGAACTCGTACCCCACCAGCCGGTAGATCTCGGCCAGCTCGCCGGCGAGGGCCTCCCGCAGCTGCTGCCCGAACGCGCGGATCCCGTCGGGGTCGACCTGCACCCCGGCCAGCTCCATCGAGGCGAGCACCTCGGCCAGCGGCTGCTCGATCTCGGCGAGCAGCTCTGTCATCCCCTTGTCCGCGGTGGCGGCGGCGAGGGCGTCAAACAGCGGCTCCAGCAGCCCGGCGGCGGGATCCTCGGCGGCAAATGCGGGCGCGGCGGCGTACTCCGCCGCGAGCCGCACCGGGTCGTAGCCGGCCGCCGCGGGGTTGAGCAGGTAGGCCGCGAGCTTGCCGTCAAAGACGATCCCCTCGGCCCGGCTGCCCGCCGCCAGCGCCAGCGCATACAGCGGCTTTGCGTCAAAGACCCGCTTTTGCACCCCGCCGTCGGCGAGCAGTGCCAAAAAGGCCGGCTCCTGCGCCGCGGCGGTGTAGAGCGCGCCGCCGCTGACGATGAGATAGCCCTCGGCATCGGTGCGCGGCGCAATCGCCGCCGCCCCCGCGAGCGGCAGCGCGAGGGGCTGCGCCTCGAGATGGGGCAGCTCTTTGGCGCAGTCCGCGTCCTCCGCCGCCGGCGCGGGGGAGAGGCCGAGCTTATCCAGCAGGCCCTGCATCTCGAGCGAGGCCAGCAGCCGGGCCGCGGCGGCCGCGTCCCCCTCCCCCTTGACATAGGCGGCGGGGTCGGTCTCGACCGGCGCGTCTGTGACGATCTCGGCGAGATAGCGGCTCATCTCGGCCTGCTGCTTGTCCCGCTCGAGCTTTGCGCGCACCGCGGGCTTGATCCTGTCGCTTGCAAGGTTCTCGTACACCCCGGCGAGGGTGCCGAATTCGGCGATCAGCGAAAGGGCGGTCTTCTCCCCCACGCCGGCGACGCCGGGGATGTTGTCGCTTGAGTCCCCCATCAGCGCCTTGACCTCGATGAGCTGCCGGGGCGAGACGCCGTACTTTGCCCGCACCGCGGCCTCGTCCATATTGACGGTGACGCTGCGGCCCATCTGGGTGGAGGCGAGCAGCACCCGGGTCGCGGGGGAGACCAGCTGCAGCGAGTCGCGGTCCCCGGTCGCGATGACGCACTCGTCCCCCGCCGCTTCGCAGCCCGCCGCGAGGGTGCCCAGAATGTCGTCCGCCTCGTACCCCTCGGCGGTGACCATCCGGTAGCCGAGGTCGGCCAGCAGCTCTTTCAGCAGCGGCATCTGCTGCGCCAGCTCCTGCGGCATCCCCTTGCGGGTGCCCTTGTAGCCGTCGTACGCCCTGTGGCGGAAGGTCGGCGCCGGCAGGTCGAAGGCGACGGCGACCGCGTCCGGCTTCTCCTCCGCGAGCAGCCGCAGCAGGATATTCATAAACCCGACGATGCCGTTGGTGTACCGGCCGTCCTTGGTAGTGAGCAGCTTGATGCCGTAAAAGGCGCGGTTGACGATGCTGTTGCCGTCGATCGCGAGAAGTT
>CALXBJ010000183.1 GCA_944386515.1 uncultured Pygmaiobacter sp. | reverse complement strand
TGACGGGCGTGCCGTTCTCGGGGCCCGCGGGGGAGTGCGCCTCCTTCGCAGCGCGGTATGCGTCGTGCAGCTTGGTATATTTGCCGACGAGCGCAATCTTGACCGGCGCGGTCGCCGCGCGGATCCGCTCCAGCATCGCGTTCCAATCGGTCAGGTCGCAGGGCGCACAGTCGATGTCCAGTTCACGGCAGACGACATTTGCCAGCCCGTTTTCCTCCAGCATGATCGGCGCCTCATAGAGCACCGGGAGGGTCAGGTTCTCAATGACGCAGTCCGGCTTTACGTTGCAGAACAGCGCGATCTTGTTCTTGACCGACTGCTCAATCGGCTCATCGCTGCGGGTGATGATGATGTCCGGCATGATGCCGAAGGACTGCAGCTCCTTGACCGAGTGCTGGGTGGGCTTTGATTTATGCTCGTTGCTGCCCTTGATATAGGGCACCAGCGTCACATGGATGAACAGGCAGTTATGCCGGCCGACCTCATGCGCCACCTGCCGAATCGCCTCGAGGAAGGGCTGGCTCTCGATGTCGCCGGTGGTGCCGCCGATCTCGGTGATGACGACGTCCGCGCCTGTCTTCTTGCCGACCGAGTAGATAAAGCTCTTGATCTCCCCGGTGATGTGCGGGATGACCTGCACCGTCTCGCCGAGATACTCGCCGTTGCGCTCCTTGTTGAGCACATTCCAGTAAACCTTGCCGGTGGTGAGGTTGGAGAATTTATTCAGGTTCTCGTCGATAAACCGCTCATAGTGCCCGAGATCCAGATCCGTCTCGGCGCCGTCCTCGGTGACGAACACCTCGCCGTGCTGATAGGGGCTCATCGTGCCGGGGTCCACATTGATATAGGGGTCCAGCTTCTGCGCCGCAATCTTCAGCCCTCTGGCCTTGAGCAGCCGGCCAAGGCTGGCCGCCGTGATCCCCTTGCCCAAGCCGGAAACCACACCGCCTGTCACAAAAATATACTTTGTCATCCTAACCTCATCCCTTCATCCCAAATTTACATCATTCACACCCGCGGCGCACGGTTTGCCGCCGCCGCGTTACTGCCGATATCCTTTACATCTCGTAGGTATTCAGAATCCCCTCCGCGATCCTGCGCCGGGTCATCCGGCGGTCCATCGCCTGCTTTTCAATATAGTGATGCGCCTGCTCCTCATTGAAGCCGAGATGCTCCATCAAAACATATTTTGCGCGCTCGACAATCCGCAATTCCTCGATCTTCTCCCGCAGCCGGCGGTTTTCCTCCAGCAGCCGGTCGATCCGCTTGCGGACGGCGCGCAGCAGTTTGACGCTCTGATAAAAGGCCGCACGGGTCAGGGGTCGGGGCAGCACGAACACCCCGTAATCCTCCACCTGCACCGCAACCTCGGCCTCCTGCTCCGCCCGCACAACCAGCAGCACCCCCGCGCCGCCGCGCGCGGCCCGGATTGCCAGCTCCTGCCCGAATTCATCCGGCAGAGGGGTGTTGATGAGCAGCAGGTCATACTCGTTTTCCAGCATCAGGCGACGCGCCGCGCCCCCGCTGGAAACCATCGAAATCAGCGGCTGGGCGGGCTGCGAGAACAGCTCGGCAAACGCCTGCTGCGAGCGCTCGCTCGAAGAGACGATCAGCACCCGTTCCATCCCGCAGTCCCCCCTTTCCCCTTTTTGCGATCAAAGCACGCCGAAATACAGCGCGCGCTGCCGCTCGAAATCGTCTTCCCCCGCACTTGCCCGCTGGGCCTCCGCGCGTTTGAGCTTGAGGTACTTTTTGCGGATCCCCTCCGGCAGCACCCGCCGGACAAGGTCGCTGCGCTCTGCCAGCTCGACCGCCTCCAAAAGGCTCTGTGGCAGGGTCGCAAGCCCCTCCTGCTCCCCCGCAAAGAGGTTGCGGTCGGTCGGCGCGGGCAGCGCGAGGCCCTTCTCAATCCCTTCCAGCCCCGCCTCAATCAGCAGCGCAAAGGCGAGATAGGGGTTGCAGGAGGGGTCCGGGCTGCGCAGCTCCATCCGGCTGAAATCCCCCTCTGCCGCCGGAATCCGCACCAGCTGGCTGCGGTTCTGGTGGGACCAGGTCAGGTAGCGCGGCGCCTCAAAGGAGCCCAGCCGCGCATAGGAATTTGCCGTCGGGTTAAGGAAGGCGGAGAGCTCGGCGGTGCGGGCGAGGATCCCCGCGATAAACTGCTGCGCCTGCGGCAAAAAGCCGTTCGCGCTGCCCAAAAACAGGTTCTGGTCCTCCTTGTTGTAAAGGCTCATGTTGATGTGCATCCCACTGCCGGGCGCGTCCAAAATCGGCTTTGGCATAAAGCTGGCGTGCAGCCCGTGCTGCGCCGCAATCGCCCGCACCGCCGCCTTGAAGGTGATGACGTTGTCGGCCGCCCGCACCGCGGTGCTGTACCGGAAATCAATCTCGTTCTGCCCCGGCCCCTGCTCGTGATGGCTCGCCTCGGGGGCAAAGCCCATCTCTTCCAGCACAAGGCAGACGTCCCGGCGCAGGTTTTCCCCCTTGTCCAGTGGCGCGATGTCAAAGTACCCGCCGCGGTCCAGCGGGCGGTCGGTGGGCTCCCCCTCCTCGTTCAGGCGGAAGAGGTAGAACTCACATTCCGGCCCCATCTTGCAGACATATCCGCGCTGTGCCGCCCGCGCCACCGTGCTGCGCAGCAGCAGCCGGCAGTCCCCCTCAAAGGGCGAACCGTCAGGGCGGCGGATGTCGCAGAAGAGCCGCGCGACCCGACGGTGGTCCGGGCGCCAGGGCAGGATGCAGATGGTCGCGGGGTCCGGGAAGAGCAGAAGGTCCGATTCCTCCACATTCATAAACCCGCTGATTGCCGACGCATCAAAGGAGATGCCGCTCTCAAATGCGCGCGGCAGTTCCGAAGGCTGTATCGCGATGTTCTTCTGCACACCGAAGATGTCGCAGAACGCCAGCCGGATAAACTTGATGTCATTCTCCTTTACATAGTTCAGGATCTCGTCTGCATTGTTGTACATCTGCCGTCCTCCCTCTTATTGGGCCCTATTGCAAAAAACCTTGCGGTATCTCACGATTTGTCGGAGCCGTCGCCTCCCTGCGCCTTCCGCGCGTGTTTTGGGCGGTATCCCCTCTAAAAAAGTGTTCGCCGCAGACCCCCGCGCGGGATGCGTATCCCGTGCAGCGTCTGCGGCGAACCCCTTTGTCCACTGGCAGATTATACTATAATCCGGGGGTCGCTGTCAACGCGAAAGAAAAAATTTTTCTTCAAAAAAATCTCTTGACAAACCGCAGACACGGGCCTATAATGCAGTCCATAGACAGCAAAGGCGCTGTGGGCATTCCGCCCGCGGCGCCTTTGCCGTTTTTTTATGCCGGTCGGATCCGCCGGCGGCAGCGGAGCATTTGGATTCCCGCTTCTAAGTTGATGAGGAGAGGATGAGATCAGATGAGCAATGTAACAGAAATTTTCGGCAGCTTGGTCTTTAACGAGCAGGTGATGAAGCAGCGTCTGCCGGCGGAGACCTTTGCCGCACTCAAGCGGACCATCGAGGAGGGGCGCAGCCTTGACCGCAGCATCGCCAATGTGGTCGCCAACGCGATGAAGGACTGGGCAATTGAAAAGGGCGCCACCCATTTCACCCACTGGTTCCAGCCGATGACCGGCATCACCGCGGAAAAGCACGAGGGCTTTCTCTGCCCGCAGGATGACGGCTCGGCCATCATGCACTTTTCCGGCAAGGAGCTGATTCGCGGCGAGCCCGACGCCTCCAGTTTCCCCTCCGGCGGCCTGCGCGCGACCTTTGAGGCGCGCGGCTATACCGCATGGGACGCCACCTCCTTTGCCTTTATCAAGGATAAGACCCTCTGCATCCCCACCGCGTTCTGCTCCTACGGCGGCGAGGCGCTGGACAAAAAGACCCCGCTGCTGCGCAGCATGGAGCTGCTGAACAAGCAGGCGCTGCGGATCCTGCGGCTGTTCGGCGACACCCAGACCATCAAGGTGAACACCACCGTCGGCCCCGAGCAGGAATACTTCCTTATTGATAAAGAGATGTACGAGAAGCGCCGCGACCTGATCTACTGCGGGCGCGCCCTCTTTGGCGCAAAGCCGCCCAAGGGTCAGGAGCTGGACGACCACTATTTCGGCTCGCTCAAGGACCGGGTCTCCGAATTCATGCATGACCTTGACAAGGAGCTGTGGAAGCTGGGGATCTTCGCCAAAACCGAGCACAATGAGGTTGCCCCCGCCCAGCATGAGCTGGCGCCGGTCTTCACCACCGCAAACATCGCCACCGACCACAACCAGCTCACGATGGAGCTGATGCGCAAGGTTGCCGGCCGTCACGGGCTGGTCTGCCTGCTGCACGAAAAGCCGTTTGCCGGTGTCAACGGCAGCGGCAAGCACAACAACTGGTCCATCTCCACCGACCGCGGGGTCAACCTGCTCGAGCCGGGGGACAGCCCCAGCGAAAACGCCCAGTTCCTGCTCTTCCTCGCCGCGGTCATCAAGGGCGTCGATGAGTATCAGGACCTGCTGCGGATCTCGGTCGCGTCGGCCGGCAACGACCACCGTCTGGGCGCGAACGAGGCGCCGCCCGCCATCGTCTCGATGTTTGTCGGCGACGACCTGATGGAGGTCCTCGACGCGATTGAGACCGGCAGCGCCTGCGGGCCGATGAACAAGGTCGAGATGCGCATCGGCGTCCACACCCTGCCCCGCTTCACCCGGGACACCACCGACCGCAACCGCACCTCCCCCTTTGCGTTCACCGGCAACAAGTTCGAGTTCCGGATGGTCGGCTCCTCCCAGTCGATTGCGGACTGCAACACCATGCTCAACACCATCATCGCCGAGGAGCTGCGCCAGTTCGCCGACCAGCTGGATGGCGCGGAGGATTTCGAGGCCGCGCTCAACGACCTCATCCGCAAGACCATCACCGACCACAAGCGGATCATCTTCAACGGCAACAACTACTCCGAGGAGTGGGTGGAGGAGGCGCAGTCCCGCGGGCTGCTCAACCTCAAGAGCACCGTCGAGGCGCTGCCTTACCTTATTAAAGAGAAGAACATCGACCTCTTTGTCAAGAACAAGATCTTCACCGAGACGGAACTGCGCTCCCGCTATGAGATCTTGCTGGAAAAGTACGCAAAGACCATCAACATCGAGGCGCTGACCATGCTGGACATGGCCAAAAAGGATATCCTGCCCAGCTGTATGCGGTATCAGGAATTCCTCGCCCACACCCTGCTGGAAAAGCGCCAGCTGAACCTCGGCCTCTCCGACGGCGCGGAGGAGGATCTGATCGGACGGATCTCCTCCCTCACCGGCTGCCTGTACAACAAGATCGGCCTGCTGGAAGCCGCGCTGCTGGATGTGAAGGAGTACACCCAGTCAAAGCCGCAGGCTGATTTTTACCGCGATACGGTCTTTGTGCTGATGCAGGAGATGCGGGCGGTCGCCGATGAACTGGAGGGCCTTGTGGCCAAGGAATATTGGCCCTATCCCGGCTATGGCGAGCTGCTCTTCAGCGTTCAGTAAAATGCCGAAAAAACAGGCTTGATATTGTGCTGTTTGCTCCCTTGACCGGCAGATAAGAGTTCATATATAATGGGTATGTTAACTATTTAACATACCCATTATTTTTTTGCTTTTTTCTAAAATCATTGATGAAAGAAGGGGCTTGTTATGAATATTTACATCTGTGTCGGAAGTTCCTGCCACCTGAAGGGATCCTACAATATCATCGCGCTGATGAAAGAGGCGCTGGCGAAGCATCAGCTGACCGATAAGGTCAATGTCTCCGCCGCGTTCTGCCTTGGCCGGTGCACCGACGGGGTCACCATCAAGGTGGACGATGAGATCGTCACCGGCGTTTCCCCCGAAAACTTCGACCAGATCTTTGCACAGTACGTCCTGAACAAGCTGTGAGGATCCCATCCGCCAAAGGAGGAGGCAGACCATGAGCGATTTTCTCGGACTGCGCAAGTCCAACTGCAAGAACTGCTACAAATGCATCCGCCACTGCCCGGTCAAAAGCATTAAGTTTGCAGACAATCAGGCACACATCGTTTCCAATGAGTGTATTTTGTGCGGCGAGTGCTTTGTCAACTGCCCGCAAAACGCAAAGGTCATCCGCGACGACCTGCCGCAGGTCAAGGAGCTGATTGCGTCCGGGCGGCCGGTCATCGCAAGCGTGGCCCCCTCCTTTATCTCGGAGTTTGGGGTCAGCAATTTCAGTCAGGTCCGCCGTCTGCTGCAGAAGCTGGGGTTTACCTCTGCAGAGGAAACCGCCATCGGCGCGGGGATCGTCAAGAACCGCTATCAGGAGATGATCCGGGACGGCAGTCACCCGCTGATCATCTCTTCCTGCTGTCATACCGTCAACACCCTGATCCAAAAATACTTCCCCGGGGCGCTGCCCTACCTCGCCGACGTGCTCTCCCCCATGCTGGCACACTGCCAGCTGATCAAGGAGCAAAACCCCGATGCGGCGACCGTCTTTATCGGGCCCTGCATCTCCAAAAAGGAGGAGGCCAGCATCTACGGCATCTGCGATGTCGTGCTCACCTTTGAGGATCTGGAGCGCTGGATGGAGGAGGAGCATCTCGACTTTGAGCCGGATACCGCCGATGAGAGCGGCAAGCGCGCGCGGTTCTTCCCCATCCCCGGCGGAATCATCGCCAGCATGGACACCGAGGGCACCGGCTACAACTATATCGCGATTGACGGCGTGGAGAACTGCAAGGCCGCGCTGGCCGAGATTGAAGCCGGGCATCTGACCAACTGCTTTGTCGAGATGAACGCCTGTCAGGGCGGCTGCATCAACGGGCCTGCCGCCTCCAGCCGGCGGCGCAGCGCCCTCTCCGGCACTGTAAAGGTGAGAGCCTTTGCGGGTATGGAGGAGTTTGACGCCAAGCTGCAGGCGCCGCTGTATAAGAAGATGGACTACATCGGCGCGCACAACCGGATGCCGGGCGAAGCCGCCATCAAGGAGATCCTTGCAAAGATGGGCAAAACCAGCCCCGAGCAGGAGCTCAACTGCGGCAGCTGCGGCTATGACACCTGCCGTGAAAAGGCGATTGCCGTCTATCAGGGCAAGGCGGACCTGTCGATGTGCCTGCCCTTCCTGAAAGAGAAGGCGGAGAACTTCTCCGACAAGGTCATCAACAACACCCCCAACGCCATCTTTGTCATGGATGAGGACCTCAACATCCAGCAGATCAATCAGGCGGCGCTGAACCTGTTCAACATCCCCGCCGGCTCGAACCTCAAGGGCACCCCCCTCGTGCGGCTGCTCAACCCGGTGGACTATCTGACCGTCATGACCACCGGCAGAAACGTCCGGGAGAAAAAGTACTATCTGGCTGAATACAAAAAGTACGTCTCCGAGACCATCATCTACGAAAAAGAGTACCATATGCTCTTCAGCATCATGCGGGACATCACCGACGCGGAGAACAAATCCGCACAGCAGGACGAGCTGCGCCGCGAGACGGTGGAGATCACCGACCAGGTGATTGAAAAGCAGATGCGGGTGGTGCAGGAGATCGCCTCCCTGCTGGGTGAGACCACAGCCGAAACCAAGATCGCGCTGACCAAGCTCAAGGAGACGATTCAGAAGTAGGAGGCTGTGTATGAATAATCTGTGGACCGATACCGGCTACGTCAGCATCAATAAAAAGGGCGAGCAGCTGTGCGGCGACAAGGTCGAGATTATCGGCAGCTCCGACAGCTGCTTGACGCTGGTCCTTGCGGACGGTCTGGGCAGCGGGGTCAAGGCAAACATCCTGTCCACCCTCACCTCAAAGATCCTCAGCACGATGATCGACGCCGGTATGTCGATTGAGGACTGCGTGGACACCATCGTCAAGACCCTGCCCGTGTGTCAGGTGCGCAAGGTCGCATACAGCACCTTTACCATCATCCATATCGACCACAACGACACCGCGCGGATCATCCAGTTCGACAACCCCAACGTCATCTTCCTGCGCAACGGCAGAAATGTGGACTACCCGATCGTCTCCCGGATGGTCGGGGACAAGACGGTGCTCGAGAGCACCATCCCGCTGCAGCTGGACGACACCTTCATCGCGATGAGCGACGGCGCGATCTATGCGGGGGTCGGCAAGAGCCTGAACTTCGGCTGGCAGCGGGAGAATATCGTCGATTTTGCCGAAGCGATTTTCGACTGGTCGATGTCCGCGAAGACCATCTCGACCCTGATTGTCGACGAGTGCAACACCCTGTATGAGGGCGAGCCGGGCGATGACACCACCATTGCCTGCGTCAAGATCAAAAAGCGCAACCCGGTCAACCTGATGATCGGCCCGCCGTCCGACCCCAAGGACGTCAACATGATGATGAACCTGTTCTTCTCAAAGGTCGGCTCCAAAATCGTCTGCGGCGGCACCACCAGCACTCTGGCGGCGCAGTTTTTGGGCAAGCCGATCAACACCAGCATCGACTACATCGACCCCGAGATCCCGCCGATTGCCCATGTCGAGGGCATTGATCTGGTCACCGAGGGGGTCATCACCATCAGCCGTGTGGTGGAGTATGCCAAGGCCTACCTCTCGAGCAACGACATCACCGCCCCGTGGGCAAACCGGAAGGATGGCGCGGCGCAGATTGCCCAGATGCTGTTTGAACAGGCGACCGACATCAACTTCTTTGTCGGCAAGGCGATCAACCCCGCGCACCAAAACCCGAATCTGCCGATCAACTTCGGCATCAAGATCCGGCTGATCCAAGAGCTGGCCGAATACCTGAAAAAGATGGGCAAGAACATCAAGGTCAGCTATTTTTAAGTGGGACAAAACCCTGCGCACCGGCGCATGGGAAAGGGAGGAAACCAAACCGTGAATGGAAGATTTTTCGACACCCGCGTGCAGTGGCTCAAATACAAGGTCCTCACTTAGGTCACAAAGCACGCCTACACCGTCACCCTGCAGGACGCCTATCGCGATATTCCGATGACCATCGTCCCGGACGGGTCCGAGGCGACGATGCGCTGCTGCATCTATAAGGAGCGCGCCATCCTCGGCGAGCGGGTGCACAGCGCGCTGGGCGGTGACAAGGAGAACCCCAACGTCATTCAGGTGCTGAACATCGCCTGTGACGAGTGCCCCATCAGCGGCTACACCGTCGGGCCAGACTGCCGCGGGTGCATCGCCCACCGCTGCGAGGAGGTCTGCCCCCGCGGCGCGATCACCATCAAGAACCACAGCGCCCACATCGACCATGCCAAGTGCATCGGCTGCGGCAAATGCGCGTCGGTCTGCCCGTACAGCGCAATCAGCAAGCACACCCGCCCCTGCGAGAACGCCTGCAAGGTCGGCGCCATCAAGATGAACGAGGTCAACAAAAAGGCGCAGATCAACAATGACAAATGCGTCTCCTGCGGCTCCTGCGTCTATATGTGCCCCTTCGGCGCGATTGTGGACAGCAGCTTTGTCACCGACGTCGTCCGGATGCTGCGGGAGAGCCGCGGCGGCAAGCAGTACAAGGTCTATGCTGTCGTCGCCCCCTCGATCTCCAGCCAGTTCGGCTATGCAAAGCTCGGTCAGGTGGTCGCCGGCCTGAAGGTTTTGGGCTTTTACAATGTGGTGGAGGCTGCTCTGGGCGCGGATATGGTCTCGCTGTCCGAATCGCGCGAGCTGGCCGAGCGCGGCTTTTTGACCAGCTCCTGCTGCCCGGCCTTCGTGGATTATATCAAGAAGAACTTCCCCGCGATGGTCGACAAAATCTCCTCCAACCTCTCCCCGATGGGCGCCGTGGGCAAGTTCATCAAGTCCACCGACCCCGAGGCCAAGGTCGTGTTCATCGGGCCCTGCACGGCAAAGAAGATGGAGTTCCAGCTGCCGGAGGTGCGCCCGTTTATCGACAGTGTCTTGACTTTCGAAGAACTGTATGCTATGTTTGAAGCCTGCGAAATTGACCTGACCAGTCTGGAGGAGGACGTTCTGGACAACGCCTCCTACTATGGGCGGATCTTTGCCCGCAGCGGCGGCCTTTCCGACGCGGTCGCGCAGGCGTTCAAGGAGCAGAAGATCGAGAATTTCGAGCCAAAGCCCGTGGTCTGCAACGGGATTGAGGAGTGCCGGCTTGCCCTGCTGAAAGCCAGCAAGAACCTTCTGCCGGGCAACTTCATCGAGGGTATGGCCTGTGTGAACGGCTGTATCGGCGGTGCGGGCTGCCTGTCCCACGGACCCAAGGACAAGAACGAGGTGGACGAGTACGGCCGGCTCGCGCTGGAAAAAACCATCGAGAGCGCCGCCGCCATCACCCTCGGCATCAGCCCGGAAAAGGGGGAATAATCCCCTCTTTCTCCTTTCAGGACAGCCCTTTTTCGTAATCACTTTGATGCGTCCCCGACCCGTTCGGGGCGCATTTTACTATAGGAGATGACGATATGGAAATTCTGCACCAGCGTATTTTGGCCGACGGCGTTGTCAAGGAGGGAAACATCCTGAAGGTAGACAGCTTTTTGAACCACCAGATTGATATCTCCCTGCTCAATGAGATCGGCCGCGAATTCTATCGGCTGTTCGGAAAAGAGAACATCAACAAGATCATCACGATTGAGTCCAGCGGAATCGCGATTGCAGCGATTGCGGCGCAGTACTTCAACGTCCCGATCGTATTTGCCAAGAAGGCCGCCAGCAAGAACATCGACGGCGAGGTCTACTCTTCCCTGATCCGCAGCTACACCCACGGGAACGACTATACCGCCATCCTTGAGAAGAAGTTCCTCGGCCCGAACGACCGGGTTTTGATCCTCGACGACTTTCTTGCCACCGGAAAGGCGCAGCTGGGCCTGCTGGACATCGCCCGTCAGGCCGGCGCGACCGTTGCGGGGATCGGCGTCGTGATTGAAAAGGGCTTTCAGGGCGGCGGCGACCACCTGCGGGACGCCGGCTATAACCTGAAAAGCCTTGCGATCATCGACGAGATGACCCCGGACGGCATCGTTTTCCGCAATGAGGAAGCTACTTACTGACAGATACAACCCACCCGCGGCAGAAAATAGGCCGCGGGTGCTTTTTTTGCCCTCCGCGTTGACGCGGGGATGCTTTTAGGGTTGAATATCTCTATTCGATATATTGGAGGTGCGGGATGGAGTATTTACTCTTGGGGCTGTTGATCCTCTCCCCCATGACCGGCTACGGGCTGCAGCAGTTTATCCGCAAGAACCTCTCCCTGATCTGCTCCCACAGCGCGGGCAGCGTGCAGACCGCCCTGACCAAGCTGGAACAGGCCCATCTGGTGCGGGCCGAAAGCTCCGCACAGGGGCGCCGGCGCAAAAAGACCTTTTTCATCACCGAGCAGGGGCGCGCGGCCTTTTCGGGCTGGGTCGCCCAGCCGATGCGGGCGGACCGGATCAAGAATATGGAGCTGTCCCGCCTGTTCTTTCTCGGCTTGGCGCGCCCCGCAGAGCGCGCCGCCGCGATTCGGGACTACATCGCCCAGATCTCCCAGCTGAAGGCCGTCCTCTGCGAAATCCGCGCGCAGTTTGACGCGATTTCGAAGTCCTCCCTGCCGGGCCACCCGGAATGGGATGCGGTTTTCCGCTTTCAGGGGTACACCATCGACTACGGCATCGCCGCCGCTGCATTTGAACTGGACTGGTATGACGCTCTCTTAAACAAAATGGAGGAAGACGCATGAAGATTCTCGTACTAAACGCCAGCCCGAAAGGAAAAAATTCAACCACTGTCCAGACGGCGCTCTATCTGCAGGCGCTCCACCCCGAGCACACGTTCACCTTCCTGCCGGTCGGCCAGCGCATCAAAAGCTATGAAAAGGACTTTTCCCCGCTGCGCAGCGCGCTGGAAGAAGCGGAGCTTGTCTTGTTCTGCTACCCGGTTTACACCTTTATCGCGCCCTACCAGCTGCACCGGCTCATCGAGCTGATTAAGACGGACGGGGTGGACCTGCGCGGCAAATTTGCCAGCCAGATCACCACATCAAAGCATTTTTACGATGTGACAGCGCACCGCTATGTCGAGAAAAACTGCTTTGACCTTGGGATGAAGGTGGTGCGCGGTCTGTCTGCGGACATGGAGGACCTTCTCTCCGCGCGCGGCCAGAAGGAGGCGCGGGACTTTTTTGACCAGCTGCTCCTCTGCTGCCGGCAGGGGATCTTCGCCGTCCCGCCGATTTATGTGCCGAAACGCGAAAAACAGACCTATCTTCCCTGCCTGCCCGAGCGGGAGAAGGCCCTGAAAAAGGATGTCGTCATCGTCACCAACTGCGGCGAGGAGGACCAAAATCTCGCGGGGATGATCGCCGACCTGCACGCCGCGCTCCCCTGCTCCAGCCGGGTGGTCAACATCCGCGAGTTCCCCTTTGACGGCGGCTGCCTTGGCTGCTTTGGCTGCGCCATCACCGGGAAATGCGTCTACAAGGACGGCTTTGACGAGTTCCTGCGCAAAACCATCCAGACCGCCGACGGGTTTGTCTACGCCTTTACCATCTCGGACCATTACACCCACTCCAGCTTTAAGTGCTTTGATGACAGGCAGTTCTGTAACGGCCACCGCACCGTCACCCACGGCACCCCGATTGCCTATCTCATCAGCGGGGATTATCGGTATGAGCCCAACCTGCGGATGATCGTCGAGGGGCGCGCCGAGGTCGGCGGCAACTATCTCGCCGGCGTCGCCACCGATGAGCAGGACACCACAGCGCAGATTCGCGCGTTGGCGGAAAGCCTCTCCCTCGCCATGGAAAAGGGGCTTTCCCGCCCGGCCAACTTCTACGGCGTCGGCGGGATGAAGATCTTCCGCGACCTCATCTACATGATGCAGGGCCTGATGAAGGCCGACCACAAGTTCTATAAGGAGCACGGGATCTACGACTTCCCGCAAAAGCAAAAAAAGCGCATCTGGCAGATGCGTCTGGTCGGCGCGCTGATGGCAATCCCCTCGGTCCAGAAAAAGGCCAAGGGCAAGATGACCGAGGCCATGGTCGCGCCATATCAAAAGGTCATCGAGCAGGCGCGCAGCCGCTGACCTTTTCCGT
>CALXBJ010000182.1 GCA_944386515.1 uncultured Pygmaiobacter sp. | reverse complement strand
CGTCCTCCTGCGTCAGATTCCGTTTCGCGGCCGGTTTGCGCCCGGCCAGCAGCGCCGTCAGTTCCAAATCGCTCCACCTCGCTTTTATCTTATGCGGTGAGGATTGGCAAAAAGAACCGGTTTTAATCCCCCGCCATTCCCAAAGCGGAACCCTTCTTGCCCCGCCCGGCCCGCTGTCGTATAATAAAATTGTAGGACAAAGGCGCCGCCCTATGCGGGCAGGCAAACTTTCGACGAAAGGGATGGAGAAGGATGCAGACAAGGATTATCCGCGGCGACGAGGTGCGCCGCCTGCTGACGATGGAGGACACCATCCGCGCGATGCGGGACGCGCTGCGCGGGGTGTCCGACGGCAGTGCCGTGATGCTGCAGCGCCAGATGCTGCCCCAGCCGGAGGGGAACAAGTTCGCCGTCATGGGCGGCGCGGACGGGTCGCTGGGCCTTTGCGGCGCAAAGGTGATCGTCTTCCCCGGCCCCGCCGCGGGCAAGGCCGGCACCAATCAGGGGATCATCCCGCTGTTCGACGCGGTGACCGGCGCGCTGGCCGCCATTGTCGACGCCGAACAGATCACCGCAGTGCGCACCGCGGCGACCAGCGCCGCCGCCACCGACCTGCTGGCCAAACCGGACGCCGACACCCTCGCGATCCTGGGCGCCGGGCGGATCGGCCGGCTGCACATCGAGGCCATCTGCAAGGTGCGCCCCATCCGCAGGGTCTATGTCTGGAACCGCACCGCCTCCAAGGCAGAGGATTGCTGCCGCTGGGCCGCACAGGAGCTGGGGGTCGAGGCCATCCCCTGCGCAGAGCCCCGCGAGGCGGTGCAGCAGGCCGACATCCTGTGCACCGTCACGCAGGCGCGCGAGCCGATCCTGCTGGGGGACTGGCTGCGGGAGGGCGCGCACCTCAACGCGGTGGGCGCCTGCGCCCCCTTCGCGCGGGAGCTGGACAGCCGCGCCGTCACCCGCAGCCGGGTCTTTGTCGACCAGCGGGAGGCCGCGCTGAACGGCAGCGGCGACCTCGTTTTCCCGGTGCGGGAGGGGGTCTTCTCGGCCGCAGACCTCGCCGGCGAGATCGGGGATGTGCTGCTGGGCCGGGCGCCGGGCCGGCAGAACGACAAGGAGATCACCCTGTTTGAATCGGTCGGTATCTCGGTGGAGGACCTCGCCGCGGCGGCGCTGGTCTTTGAAAAGGCGCAGCAGCAGGACCTCGGCGTCTGCGTCACCCTGTAAGGGCGGATTTTCCGCCCGCGGGCAAGCGGGGCGGCGTGTCCCTTGTCAGCTGCCCCAAAAGCAGCCTTTCCGCCCCAAGCAAGCCGCGTCGGCTTTCCGCACGGTCTGCCGATCTCTTTTTCAAAGAAAAAGGACGTCCCATCTCTCCTGTGCGGGAGCGGGACGTCCTTTTTTACCTGCACTCTCCGCCCTGCCGGGCATCCCCGGCGGGGCGTTTTTCCAAAAGCGGCCAATTTTTCTTTTGGCGGGCCCTGCAACTTTTTCAAACTGCCGTCAGGGCAGCCTGCCGGGGCGCCAATCGGATCTTCACGCCTTGGCCCTGGCATCCGCCGCCGCCTGCGCGCGGCGGAAGAACCGGAAGATCACCACGCAGGCCGTGATGCCGAGCACCAGCTCGGTCGCGGGCTGCGCGTAGGGGATGCCGTAGAGCGGCGCCAGACTGTTGAGCAGATAGAGCAGCGGCAGCTCGAGCACCAGCTTTCGGGTGATGGCGAAGGCCAGCGCCTTGCCGCCCATGCCGGTCGCCTGAAAGATGCCGACCGCCAGAAAATCCATGCAGAGCAGCGGCAGCCCCAGGCAGAAGCCCCGCAGGAACCGGATGCCGTAGGCGATGGTCTGCTCGTTCTCGATGAACAGCCCGACGAGGGAATCCGCCCCGAAATAGAAGAACGCGCTGGCCGCGACCAGCCCAATCAGCCCGGTGCGCAGGGTGAAGAAATACGCCTTTTTCATCCGGGAGACGTTGCCGCTGGCGTAGTTGTAGCTGATCAGCGGCATGATACCCTGCGAGAGGCCGAGCATCACATACAGCGGGACCATGTTGATCTTGGTGCAGATGCCCATCGCCGCCAGCGCCTGCGCGCCGTAGACGGCGGCAAGATTGTTCATCACGGTGCTGCTGGTGACGTTGAGCAGGTTCTGGATCGAGGCGGGCACCCCGACCCCGAAGATCCCCCGCAGCACCACCCCGTCAAGCCGCAGCTCCCGCGGGGAGATGTTGACGCAGGTCTTTTTGCGGCGCACCCACAGGTAGACCAAAAAATACCCCAGCGCCGCGCAGTTGGACAAAAAGGTGGCCAGTGCCGCGCCGGCAGCCTTCATCCCAAAGCCCCAGGGCAGGATAAAGATCGGGTCGAGGATGATGTTCAAAAAGCAGCCGCTCATCGTGCCGATGCTGGCGTGCAGCGCCGCGCCCTCCGAGCGGATCATATACGCCATCACGACGTTGAGGATCGCCGGGGTCGCGCCGAGGGTCACCGTCCAGTTCAGGTAGGCGTTGGTCGGGCCGGCCGTCTCGGCGCTCGCGCCGAGCAGCCCCAGCAGCGGGTTGCGCAGCAGGGTGCACAGCACCGAAAAGACCACCCCGCACAGCAGCGCGCCCCAAAAGCCCAGCGTCGAGCTGCGGCGCACCGTCTGCAGGTCCTTGCGGCCCATCGCGCGGCTCATCATGCTTGAGCTGCCGACCCCGAACAGGTTGTTGATCGCATTGAAGGCCAGCAGCACCGGCGAGGCGAGGGTCACCGCCGCCGTCTGCACCGGGTCGTTGAGCATCCCGACAAAATAGGTATCCGCCAGACTGTACAGCACCATCACCAAGGAGCTGAGCATCGTCGGCACCGACAAGACCGCCACCGCTCGGGGGATCGAGTAGTTTTCGAATAGTTCCTCTTTGGTGCGCTCTAGTTTTGCAGCCACTGTCCCGTCCACTTCCTTTCTGTGCTGCGCCGCGCGGGCGGCGCGGCGGGTGAAAAAAACAGGCAGATCCTGTGGATCTGCCCGCTTTTCTTGCTCCAAATTACTCGGCGTCCTCGCTCGCGGGGGCGTCGTTCAGCAGCGCCTTCATCGACAGGCCGACACGGTGCTTCTCAAAGTCCGCCTCGATCAGCTTGACCTCGACCTCGTCGCCGACCTTCAGCACATCGCTGACCTTCTCGACACGCTCGTTGGAGATCTCGCTGATATGGACCAGACCGTCAATGCCCGGCAGCACACGCACAAACGCGCCGAACTTGGTGATCGAGACCACCGGCGCGGTGAACACGCTGCCCAAGGGATACTCGTTGCGCAGCCGCTCCCAGGGGTTGTCCTCCGCCTTCTTGAAGCCCAGAGAGACCTTGCCGTTCTCGCGGTCGAGGCTCTTGATATACACGTCGATCACATCGCCGACCTTGACCACCTCGCTGGG
>CALXBJ010000181.1 GCA_944386515.1 uncultured Pygmaiobacter sp. | reverse complement strand
ATACCGGATCCGGTCCGACTTGCAGTCTGCAATCAGCTGACGCAGCCCCGCGTGCGCCGAATCGCTCGCATCGGCAAGGCACAGCTCGCTGTTCTGGTTGGTCTGGAAGAGAAAGCTGTTCAAAAACGCCTTGAGATGGGCGGGGTCGGTGTTGTAGACCGCGGTGCAGATGCTGATCTTCGGCCAGCGGGAGGTATCCTCCCGCCGCTGCCGCTCCAGCTCGGCGCGCGGGGGCAGAAAACGGCCCCGCTTGCTGCGCAGCCGCCGGCGCAGAAAGCCCGCAAGGCGGCCGAAGGTGTACCCGACGCCATCCTCCCGCAGCGCTTTGAAAAATAATTTTACCAGTTCTCTGAGCCGTTTGAGTCGATGCATAGCCATCCCTCACAAGAAGATTGATTTGACCGAAAAAGAGGGGGCAGCCGCGGCCGTCCCCTCCCCGAATTTATTTGTAGCCGTAGTTCTCGTATTTCAGGGTCAGATGCGGGTTGTAATAGGGGTCCCCGTCCCGCAGCATCGCGGCGTACTTTTTGCAAAAGCGCTCCCGCTCGCCCGCATAGCGGCGGGCATTTTCTCCCTGCGTGTCCAGGCCCCTGCTCTTGCTCTCATAGTGCAGCGCCTCCGCATAGGGGGTGAACACATTCAACAGGCCGCGCTCCCGCAGCCGCAGGCAGAAATCGACATCGTTGTAGCTGACCGCAAAGTTCTGCTCGTCCAGACCGCCCAGCTCGCGGTAGAGCGATGCCTTCACCATCAGGCAGGCGCCGGTGACCGCGCACATATTCTGGGCAGTGACCAGCCGGTACATACTGCCCATGTCGTCCCCCGGGACGCCCTTGTGGCTGTGTCCGGCACTGCCGCCAATCCCGATAAAGACCCCCGCGTGCTGGATCTTGCGGTCGTCGGGGTAATACAGCTTTGCCCCCACCGCGCCGACATCCGCCCGTTGGGAGAACATCAGCATTTCGGCAAGAAAACCGTCGCTCAGCAGCTCGATGTCGTTGTTGAGCAGCAGCAGCTGTTCCCCCTTTGCCTCCCGCGCACCCAGATTGTTGATAGCCGCGTAGTTAAACGGCCCCTCATACCGCACAAGCCGGCAAAAGCCATAGCGGGGCAGCTCGTTTTCATAAAAGGCAAATGTCTCGGGGTCGGACGAGTTGTTCTCGATCACCAGCACCTCGAGCGGTTCATAGCCCGCCTTGGCTGCGAGGCTATTCAGGCAGCGGCGCAGATCCTTGATGTGGTCCTTGTTGGGAATCAGCACCGAGACCAACGGCTTTGCCGTCAGCTCATAATGTACACGATAGCTGCCCGGCGCGCCGCGCTGCGGCTCAACCCTGCCCGCAATCCCCAACCGGTCAAGCTGCGCCGCAATCGCCGCGGCACCTGCCTCGATGGCATAGGGTTTGGCGGAGATATCAGATGCCGTAGACGCTTCATGGCTGCGCCAGACATACAGCACCTTGGGAATGTGGTGGATCTTTTTCGCCTTCTCGCTCAGCCGGAGAATCAGGTCAAAATCCTGCGCCCCATCATAGCGGCTGTCCTCTCCGCCGCCCGCCCGCTGCAGCAGTTCCCGCGCAAAAACGAGGAAGTGGGTGATGTAGTTGCACCCGCGCAGCGTGTCGGGAGAAAAATCCGGTTTGAAATGATAGCTCTTGAGCTTTTTCAGGCTGCCGTCCAACACGATCTCATCGCTGTAAAGCATCTCTGCCCCTGTCAGGCTGATGGCTGCCGCCACCTCAAACAGCGCATTGGGCCACAGCAGATCATCATGGTCCAGCAACGCCAGATAGTCGCCGCTCGCCTCCGCCAGACCGATATTCGTGTTGCCCGAGATCCCGGCATTCTTTGCCAGCCGGACATAGTTGACCCGGCTGTCCTTGAGCGAACGGCAGTACTCTCCCACCTGCGGGTGCTGGTGGTCGCTGGCGTCCACCAGCACCAGTTCCAGCTTGGCATAGCTCTGGCCCAGCACGCTGTGGATCATCTGCTTCAGATAGGGCAGGGGTGTATTGTACAGCGGTACCACCACGCTGATGAGCGGCATAACCGGCAGCTTCGCCCTGCGCTGGGCACGCAGCTCTCGCTGCAGCGGGATATCTGCCCGGTGGCGCCAGTTGTCCCGCCCGCGCATCAGGTCGACCCGCCAGACAATCTCCCTCCAGGTCGCCTCGGCGCCGCGGGTTGTAAGGCAGCGCGCCCCGCGCGAGGCGAGGTCGAGCGCCTTTGCAGGGGAGAGGTTGCGCCGGATTGCCTTGCCCACGCTGTCCCGCTCCTCCTGCTGCGGACGATTTTCCGGCTGCTTATTCACCTTGGGCCTCCCCTTCCTGCGGAGGCGCACTGCCGTCCAGTGATTTGTAAGCGGCACAGACCTCCTCAACCGGGCCGTCCATCCGGATGTGCCCATGGTCAAGCCACGCGACCTTGTTGCACAGCCGCTTAATCTGGTCGATGGAATGGCTGACGATCAGCACCGTGGTGCCGCCGCTCATGAGGTCCTTCATCCGCTGCTCGCACTTTTTCTGGAACAGGAAATCCCCCACCGACAAAATCTCATCGGCGATCAGCACATCCGGGCGGGTGACCGTGGCAATTGCAAACGCAATGCGGGCTACCATGCCGGAGGAATAGTTCTTCAGCGGCACATCCAAAAAGCTGCGCAGCTCGCTGAAATCGACGATCTCATCAAATTTCGCATTGATAAAAGCCGGCTCCAGCCCCAGCACAGCGCCGTTGAGATAGATATTCTCCCGCGCGGTGAGGTCCATATCAAAACCTGCGCCCAGCTCAATCAGCGGGGCGATGGAACCGTGGACCACCGCCGTGCCGGTCGACGGCTTGAGCACCCCCGCCACAATCTTGAGCAGGGTGGACTTGCCGCTGCCGTTGAGCCCGACCAGCCCATAGACATCCCCTTTTTCCACCGTCAGGGAAACGTTTTTCAGCGCGTAGAACTCCTCGAATTTCAAGGTGCCCTTGACCCGCTTGATAAAGTATTCTTTCAGGTTGTCGACCTTCTCTTTGGCCATATTGAACCGCATCGAAACGTCGCGCACCTCGATCATGCTCATTGCCGATTCTCCCTTATCAGATATACAGGACAAAACGGTCCTGTGTCTTTTTAAACAGCACAAGCCCCGCCACCAGCGCGACAGCCGCCGACACGCAGGTGCCGATCCACGCGTTCAGCCCGGGGATCTCCCCATAGATGATAAAATCGCGGAACATACTGACAAACCAGTACATCGGGTTAAAGGGGATCACCGCCTGCGCCCAGTCGGGCAGGATGCTGACATCGTACATGATGGGGGTGAGATACATCAGCGCGGTGACGCCAACCCCGTACAGGTGCATGATGTCCCGGAAGAAAACCGCCCCCGCGGCGAGGATCAGCCCGATGCCAAAGTTAAAGACGAAAAGGATCACCATCGGGATCCAGAACAGCAGCACCGTCAGATGGACGGGGGTACGGGTAAACAGCATCACGATGACCAGCGCAATCAGGCTGAACAGCATATTGACAAAGGAAAAAGCGACCTTCTCCAGCGGAAAGATATACTTTGGAATATAGACCTTTTTAATCAGCGGCGCGCTGCCCAGCACGCTGCCCATTGCGGTCTGGGTGGCCTCCGAGAAAAAGTTGTACATCAGCTGGCCGGTGAGCAGATAGACCGCAAAATTGACCTCGATATCCCCGCGGTTCAATTGAGTCATGTGGAAAATCTGGCTGAACACGACATACATGACCATCATCATCAACAGCGGGTTGAGCACGCTCCAAAGCAGGCCCAGCGCGCTGCGGCGGTACTTGACCTTGATATCTCGGCTAATCAAGTTATTGAGCAGGTGACGATATCGCCAAAAGTCCTTGCAATACAGTCCGAGCTTTCCCATCAATCGGCCCACCTTTTAAAATAATCGAAGGTCTGCGCCTTAAAACCGGGGTGCAGGCTATCCTTTTCACTGGTCAGCAGCGGGGCGCCGGCATCCGGCCATACCACAGCGACATCGGGATCATTCCAGGGGATGCCGCCCTCATCGCCGGGCGCGTAGTAATCGGTGCACTTGTAGGTGAACTCCGCTTCATCCGAAAGGACCAAAAATCCGTGGGCAAACCCCTCCGGGATATAGAACATCCGCTTATTCTCAGCAGAGAGCACCACCCCGGTCCACCTGCCGAAAGCGGGGCTGCCCGGGCGGCAGTCAACCGCCACATCGAACACCTCGCCCGAGACGACCCGCACCAGTTTGCCCTGCGGGTGCTCTTTTTGGAAATGCAGCCCGCGCAGCACACCGCGGCTGCTCTTAGACTGGTTGTCCTGCACGAACTCGCGGTCGATCCCGCCCTCCGCAAAGTCCTTGCGGGTATAGGTCTCCATAAAATAACCGCGCGGGTCCTCAAAAACCTTCGGCTCGATAATCACAACACCGGGAAGTTCTGTCTGGATAAAATTAAATTTTCCCATCCTAATTCTCTCCTCATATAAAATCTGTCCATTGTTTTGAACAAAAAGCGGCTCTCCGCCGTCTGTGCACTCTGATACATTTTGTATTTTATCACAGTTTTTTTCAAAATTCCAGATGGTCGCGCAGGTTGTCTCTCTTTTGGCATAAATGCCCCGAATATAAAAAGTGCGGAAAAGGTGCTTTGCCTTCCCGCACTTTTCGTTTTCCGTCGATGGAATCTCAGAACAATCCCCGGATCGTCCCGTCTTCATCGATGTCGATGTTCTCCGCAGCCGGCTGCGGGGCGCGCGCCGATCCCTGCCGCGCTTTGGCCCTCCTGCGCGCCCCCACGGGAATGGCGCGCCATTCCCGCCTGAGTCTCATCTCGCCTGCCCAAAAGGCCGGCCTTGGCTCTTTTTGTCTCAGAACAATCCCCGGATCGTCCCGTCTTCATCGATGTCGATGTTCTCCGCAGCCGGCCTTTTGGGCAGGCCGGGCATCGTCATGATGTTGCCGCAGATTGCGACCACAAAACCGGCGCCCGCCGAAAGCCGGGCCTCCCGCACCTCGACGGTGAATCCCTCCGGCGCCGCGAGCAGCTTGGCGTTGTCGCTGAAGGAATACTGGGTCTTCGCAATGCAGACCGGCCGGTCGCCGTAACCCAGACGCTCAAATTCCGCCAGCGAGCGGGACGCTGCCGCCGAGAACTGCACCCCCTGTGCCCGATAGATCTTTTTGCAGACCGCCTCGATCTTCTCCTTCAGCGGCTCGCCGTCAGGATAGGTAAACTGCAGCTCGGGCGGCTGTGCCTGCCCGTCAATCACCTGCAGCAGCTTCTCCGCCAGCTCCTTGCCGCCCTCGCCGCCCTTCGCGAACACCTCGCTGAGCGCACAGGGCACCCCCATCCGGGCACAGAGCGCCTCAACCTCTGCCCGCTCCTCCGCGGTGTCGGTCGGGAACGCATTGATCGCGACCACCACCGGCAGCCCGAAGTTCTGCATATTCTGGATGTGGCGCTCCAGATTGGGCAGCCCCGCCCGCACCAGCTCGGGGCTGGGCTGGTTCAGCGCATCCTTGGCGCACCCGCCGTGGTGCTTGAGCGCGCGCAGGGTCGCAACCACCACCGCCGCAGACGGCCGGATGCCGGCGGTGCGGCATTTGATGTCAAGGAACTTCTCCGCACCGAGATCCGCGCCGAAGCCCGCCTCGGTGACCACATAATCCGCCAGCTTGCAGGACAGCCGGGTCGCCGCGACGCTGTTGCACCCATGCGCGATGTTGGCAAACGGGCCGCCGTGGATGATTGCGGGGGTGTGTTCCAGCGTCTGGACCAGATTGGGGTCAAACGCATCCTTGAGCAGCGCCGCCATCGCACCGGCCGCACCCAGCTGGCCGGCGGTGACCGGCTCCCCTGCATAGGTCGAGCCGATCACGATCCGGGACAGCCGCTCCTTGAGGTCCGCAAGGTTGCTGGCCAGGCAGAAAATCGCCATGACCTCGCTTGCCACCGTGATATCAAAGCCGTCCTCCCGCGGGGTGCCGTTCGCCTTTCCGCCCAGACCGTCCACCAAAAAACGCAGCTGGCGGTCGTTCATATCCACGCACCGGCGCCAGGTCACCCGGCGCGGGTCGATCCCCAGCGCATTGCCCTGATAAATGTGGTTGTCGATCATCGCCGCGAGCAGATTGTTGGCCGCGCCAATCGCGTGCAGGTCACCGGTAAAATGCAGGTTGATGTCCTCCATCGGCACCACCTGTGCATACCCGCCGCCGGCAGCGCCTCCCTTGACCCCGAACACCGGCCCAAGGCTGGGCTCCCGCAGGCAGAGCATCACCCGCTTACCCAGCAGGTGCAGCGCATCCGCAAGCCCAACGCTGGTGGTGGTTTTGCCCTCACCGGCAGGGGTGGGGCTGATCGCGGTGACCAAAATCACCTTGCCGTCCGGCACATCCGCCTTCTTCGCAATCAGCCGGTGGTCGATCTTCGCCTTGTACCGCCCATAGGGGCTGATCTGTTCCTCGGTCAGCCCAATACCCCGGGCGATCTCACTGATGGGGAGCAGCGCAGTGCTCTGTGCAATCTCAATATCCGTCTTCATCTTTTTGCCTCCTGACAATGCTGTGCGGTGTGCGGTTTTGGGGTTGTTTTTTCAGCCGTCGGATTCCTCCTTGCAGACGTCTACCCAGCTGCCGCCGGTGTATTCCTCAAACCGAGAAACTTCCACCCGGACGGCGCTGTCCGGTGTTCCGGCCGCGGGGTAGACGATCTCGTACCGTTTGAGCGAGGTGTCGAGATAAACCTTCACCTCTTCGGGCAGCGCAAAGGGGCACACCCCGCCGACCGGGTGCCCGGTGACCGCCAGCGTATCCTCAAAGCTGAGCATACTTGCCTTGCAGTGGAACTGCTGCTTGAATTTGTGGTTGTCGATCCGCCCGGTGCCGCAGACCACCAGCACAATCGCGGAACCGTCCTTGAGGCGGAAGGCGAGGCTCTTCGCGATCATGCCCTCCTCAACCCCGAGCACGGCGGCCGCCTTCGCGACGGTGCTGGTGTCCTCTCCCGTGAAGACCGCCTGCAGATCGAACCCCTTTTCTTTAAAAAACTCGGTGACCTTGTTCTCCATCTCCGGACCCTCCCTTTGGGTGCTTGCCGAAAATAATGCAATCAAATTCATATAACTATACAAAATTTTAACAAATTGCCGCTATAATTACAAGGTCGTCTCCCGCATTGCCCCCGCGGCGGTGCAGAGCCGTCAGGTTTGACAAAAAACGGCCTTGCGCCTACAATAAGAATAAAGATTGAACGAGAGATGCCGCGGTGCGGCTGTTCCTCTTTCGAGAAAAGGAGGCCACCTATGTCCATTCAGATCCTTGCCGATAGCTGCTGCGACCTCACCCCGGCCCTTCGCTCACTGCTGCGGCTGCAGCGAGTTCCCCTTTCGCTGCGCCCGGACCCCTCCACCTGCTTCATCGATGATGAAACGCTGGATACCCGCCAGCTGCTGCAGGCGATGAAAAAATCAAAACAAGCCACCAGTACCGCCTGCCCCTCGCCGCAGGATTACGCCGCCGCGATGCGGGAGTGTGACGCCTGCGTGGTCGTCACCCTTTCCTCTAAGCTGTCCGGCAGCTATAACGCCGCGGTGCAGGGCCGTGACCTTTTGCTGGAAGAATGCCCTGAAAAACAGGTCTTTGTGCTGGATTCGGAGAGCGCCGCCGCGGGTGAGACGCTGCTGGCGCTGGTGCTGTTCGACCTGATCCGCGCCGGCCTCTCGTTTGACGAGGTCGTCGAGCGCGCCTGTGCGTTCCGCGATAAGATGCGCACCCTCTTTGTTCTGGAGGACCTGTCCAACCTCATCAAAAACGGACGCATCAGCAAAGCCGCCGGCGTCATCGGCAGTATGCTGAGCCTGCGCCCCATCATGTGCGACAACGGGCATGGCGAGATTGCCTGTCTTGAAAAGGTGCGCGGCACCGCCAATGCACTCAACCGATTGGTTGTCCGGGTCGCCGAGATGACCAAGGACGCCGCAGCCCGCAGCATCCGGATGGTAATCAGCCACTGCAACTGCACCGAGCGGGCGCTATCCCTCAAAAAATCGCTGATGGACGCCTGCCCCGCGCTGGAGGATGTGCTGATTGTCCCTGCAGCCGGTGTGACCACCGTCTATGCGAACGACGGCGGCATCGTGCTGGCCTTCTGATTTAACGCAAAAAAACTTTTCGGCAAAACCGAT
Source organism: uncultured Pygmaiobacter sp. (assembly GCA_944386515.1). Lineage (GTDB taxonomy): Bacteria > Bacillota > Clostridia > Oscillospirales > Ruminococcaceae > Pygmaiobacter. Next base: position 7,972 of record CALXBJ010000181.1, on the reverse strand, counting down.
GCGGCACATATCGCGCAGAGGATAATCCTTTTTCTCTGCCGCACCGCGTTTTTGCAATCCGTCTCCCCAAAGCATTCAATCTGAATCGCTTTGGGGATTTTTTATCTGCCTTTTTTCCAAATCGGAACAGCGCTGCTGCTGCCTGAAACAGCGCGTTTTTCATCGGCGCGCCGAACATATAAAAAACATCCGGCCCCCGCGCGGTGCTTCGCGCGGGGGCCGGATGTTTTAAAATGGCACGGAACACTGTCCGAGAGACAGGCAACTGCTGCGGCCGATCGGACGGCCCGTCAAAAGATAAGGAGCGGATCTCCTCCGCCCCTTATCCGGGGGTATCTTACTTGCGGTAATCGTAGAAGCCGATACCGGTCTTGCGGCCCAGCTTGCCCGCGCGGACCATCTTGCGGAGCAGCGGATGCGGGCGGTACTTCGGGTCGCCGGTCTCGCTCTGCAGGACCTCCATGATGGCCAGAACAATGTCCAGACCAACCAGATCGCCCAGAGCCAGAGGACCCATCGGGTGGTTGGCGCCCAGCTTCATCGCGGTATCGATGCCCTCAACCGACGCGACGCCGTCGGCATAGATGCCGATTGCCTCGTTGATCATCGGGATCAGGATGCGGTTGACCACGAAACCGGCGGCCTCCTTGACCTGAACGGGGGTCTTGCCGATGGCCTCGCTGATCTCAACGATCTTGGCGACGGTCTCATCGGGGGTGTTCTCACCGGCGATGACCTCGACCAGCTTCATGACCGGGGCGGGGTTGAAGAAGTGCATCCCGATGACCGGACGGGAGAGGCCGGCGCCGATCTCGGTGATGGACAGCGAGGAGGTGTTGGACGCGAGGATGCAGTCCGGCTGGCACAGCTCGTCCAGCTGCTTGAACAGCTCCTTCTTCAGGTCCATCCGCTCCAGAGCGGCCTCGACGACCAGATCACAGTCCTTGACAATCTCGTTGGTGCCGGTGGTGATCCGCGCGGTGATGGCATCGGCGTCCGCCTGCTCCATCTTGCCCTTCGCTACACGGCCGGCCAGACCCTTGGCAATCTTCGCCTTGCCGCCCTCAGCCCACTCGGGTTTGACGTCGCAGAGAAAGACCTCGTTGCCGGCCTGTGCAAAGGCCTGCGCAATGCCGGAGCCCATGGTGCCGGCACCAATAATACCAACCTTCATTTTGAAAGCCTCCTGTCGTTGCATTTTCTCAATTTTGTCGCTCGCTGTAAAAGCAGCACGCGTTTATTTGTTCTGGTAGGGTGCGTGGGGCCGACGCTCGAGGAACGCCGCCATACCCTCGCGCTGGTCGGCGCTCTCAAAGCAGCTGCCGAACAGCTTCTCCTCGATCTCAATCGCCTTGTCGATGTCGACCTGCAGGCCGTCGTTGACCGCCTTCTTGGTCGCCCGCACCGCAATCGGCGCGTTTGCCGCAATGGCCGCAGCCATCTTCTCCGCGGCGGGCAGCAGCTCCTCAATCGGGTAAACCGCGTTTACCAGACCCAGTGCCAGCGCCTCGGGCGCCTTGACCTGCGCGCAGGTGTACAGCATCTCCTTGGCCTTGCCCACACCGATGGTGCGCGCAAGCCGCTGGGTGCCACCAAAGCCCGGGGTGATGCCAAGCCCAACCTCCGGCTGGCCGAAGCGGGCATTCTCGCTGGCGATGCGGATATCGCAGGCGAGCGACAGCTCGCAGCCGCCGCCCAGCGCAAAGCCGTTTACCGCGGCGATGACCGGGATGGGCAGGCTCTCGATCTTGCGGAAGATGTCGTTGCCCTTCTTGCCGAAGGCCTCGCCCTCCGCCTTGGACAGGCTGCTCATCTCGCCGATGTCCGCGCCCGCGACAAAGCTCTTCACGCCGGCGCCGGTGATAATCAGCGCGCGCACCGCGTCGAGATCCAGCGCGTCGACAGCCGCTTCAAGGTCGCCCAGCACCTCGCTGTTCAGCGCGTTGAGCGCCTTCTCGCGGTCGATGGTCAGGATGGCATAGCCCTCCTTCTGTTCTACCTTTACAAAGCCCATGGTTCGTCTCTCCTTTTCTTCGTTGTAGGGCGCACAAGAGCACAGGCTCTTATTTGATCCCCTCAACGATGGTGGAGACGCCCATGCCGCCGCCCACGCAGAGGGTCGCGAGGCCGTACTTGGAGCCGCGGCGCTGCATCTCATACAGCAGGGTGACAAGGATCCGGCAGCCGGAAGCGCCGACCGGGTGGCCCAGCGCAATGGCGCCGCCGTTGACGTTGACCTTCTCGGGATCCCAGTTAAGCAGCTTGCCCACGGCAAGGCTCTGGGCGGCAAACGCCTCGTTGGCCTCAATCAGATCCATCTGGTTGATCCGCAGGCCGGTCTTGTCAAACAGCTTCTTGGTGGAGGTGGCGGGACCGACGCCCATCACCGCGGGATCCACGCCGCCGGAAGCGCCGCCGACCCAACGGGCCATCGGCTTGACGCCGAGCTCCTTGGCCTTGTCCGCGCTCATCACGATGATCGCGGCCGCGCCGTCGTTGATGCCGGAGGCATTGGCAGCGGTGACGGTGCCGTCGGAGCGGAACGCCGGGCGCAGCTTGGAGATGCTCTCCTTGGTGACGCCGTCACGCGGGCCCTCGTCCTTGTCGACGATGACGGTCTCCTTCTTCATCTTGACGGGGACACCGACGATCTCGGCGTCGAACTTGCCGGCCTTGCGGGCAGCCTCGCACTTCTGCTGGCTCCAGGCGGCGAACTCATCCTGCATCTCGCGGGTGATCTCATACTCCTCAGCCACATTCTCGGCGGTGATGCCCATGTGGTAGTTGTTGAACACATCCCACAGCGCGTCGTTGACCATGGTGTCGACCACGGTGGAGTTGTTCATGCGATAGCCAAAACGGGCCTTGGTCAGCGCGTAGGGAGCCATCGACATATTCTCCATACCGCCGGCCAGAACGATCTCGGCCTCGCCGGCCTCGATCAGCGCGGCAGCCATGTTGACGGTCTTGAGGCCGCTGCCGCAGACATTGTTCAGGGTCAGTGCGGGCACACTGTAGGGAATGCCGGCATGGACAGCCGCCTGACGGGCGGGGTTCTGGCCCATCGCCGCGGTGAGCACATTGCCGAAAAGCACTTCGTCAATCTGCTCGGGGGCGATGCCGGCGCGGTTCATCGCTTCCTTCATCACGATCGCGCCCAGCTGTTCTGCAGGGACGGTGGAAAGCGCGCCGCCCATCTTGCCGATGGCGGTACGGCAGGCGCCTACGAGTACGATTTCCTTAGACATAATAGTTCCCTCCATTTTTGATTGCCTTTTTCGATCTGCCCTGTCTCTGGATTCTCTCGGGTAGCGGGGAGCGTTTTGCGCTCCTCCTGAGGACATGTTAAATATATCACAAAGTCAGCTGTCTTTCAATAGGGTTTGTTAAAAAATAAACGATTTCTTTCACTTTTGTAATTCCAGCCAATTTTGCATAAATTTAACAATTTTCCTTGTCAATTTTGCCCGTTTTTGTTTCATCTCCTTGTCACCCCGCGAAGATCAGAGTCAAAGCTGCTTCCATTTTACCACATCCAAAGAAAAAATTGTAAACTTTTCGTGGACAAGCGTTGTTAAAACAAAAACGGAGATATCGGCACGGTGCCGATATCTCCGCCCTTTTTGAAACGAGACTTCACAAAAAAGAGGAATCAAGTGTTGTTCATAATCACATTTTCCACCGATTCGCTGGTATGCTCACAGGCGTCGCAGCAGCGCTCGCAGCAGTCGAACAGCTCGGTCCAAATCAGCTTCTCCTCCACCGTCGCATCGCCGGCATAAAGGCTGCGGATTGCCTCGCGGTACAGCCGGTCCCCCTGTTCCTCCAGATCGTTGATCTCGATGATCTTGTCCTTGATCGTGCGGGAACGGCGAAAGTTCTCAAATTCGTCCATGACCTCTGCAAGCAGGGTGGTGCAGCGGACAATCAACTCCACAAAACGGCTCATTTCCGGCCGCAGGGTCCGCACGTTGAACATATAGACCCGCAGCAGCACGTCCTCCACCTCATCGGTGATATTATCCAGCTGCGCTGCGAGCGCGGCAATATCCTCCCGCTCGATGGGGGTGATAAACTCCTTGACCAGCTTGTCCACCAAGCCGTGGTTTGCCAGATCGGCGGTGTGCTCGATCTCGTGCATCTCATCCAACTGCGCAGGCAGCCGGTCCGGGTCAAATTCATTCAGACACATCTGCAGCTTCTGCGCCGCACTCACCGAAAAGCCCACCAGCTCCCGCAGCATTACAAAATAGTTGTTCTCCTGCCGTTTTGCCATCTTCTTTATCCCCTCTTTTATCATTGTTCGTGTTATTGTTCATCGAATGCGAATCAGAAAATCCAGATAAAGATCCGCGCCATCAGCCACCCAATCAGGCCGCAGCCCGGAAAGGTGAGAATCCATGCAAGGGTCATCTCCTTGACAACGCCCCAATTCACGCTGGAGATCCTCTTCGCCGCGCCGACACCCATGATTGCCGTGGTCTTGGTGTGGGTCGTGCTGACCGGCAGCCCGGTCAGCGAGGAGATCAGCAGGCAGCCCGCACCGGCAAGATCCGCCGAAAATCCCTGATATTTCTCCAGCTTGACCATGTCCATACCGACCGACTTGATGATCCTGTAACCGCCGATGCTGGTTCCCAGCGCCATGACCGCGCTGCACAGCAGCATCAGCCAGACCGGAACCACAAACTCCCCCGTGCCCGCGTTCCCCTGCGCCAGAAAGATCCCCAGCAGAAAAACGCCCATAAATTTTTGGCCGTCCTGCGCACCGTGCATAAAGGCCATCGCCGCGCCGCCGCCCACCTGTGCCCAGCGGAAAAAGCCGACCGTGTGCCGCCGGTCCATCCCCCGGCAGATCAGCGCCGTCGCCTTGGCGCAAAGCCAGCCCAGACCAAAGCCCAGCAGTGTGGATAGAACCAGACCGTAAATCACCTTGATCCACTCCGACCCGTTGATGCCGCCCAGACCTCCGTGCAGGGCGATGGCGGCGCCCGACAGGCCTGCAATCAGCGCGTGGCTCTCACTGGTCGGGATTCCAAATGCCCATGCCGCCGTGGCCCAGGTGACAATCGCGACCATCGCCGCGCACAGGCCAATCAGGCTTTGGTGGGCATCGGGTCCAAAATCGACCATCTTGTAAATCGTCTGGGCAACCGTGGCATTGATTGCCGTCATAACTAAGACCCCGGCAAAATTCATCACCGCCGCCATCAGGATGGCGCTGCGCACCCCGATGCTGCGGGTGGAAACACAGGTTGCAATCGCATTCGGGGCGTCGGTCCACCCGTTTACGAGAATGACGCCCAAGGTGAGCAGCGCGGTAACGGCAAGCGGCGGATTTGCCGTGAGCTGTGAGAGAAAATCGACAAGCGTGATGGTCATGGAGTTCTCCTTTTTACGTTTTACTTACCACCTGTTTACATTTTTCACTATACCATGACTTTTTACCTCGGACAACATCTCTAATGTAAATCTTGTGTAAAAAATCCCGCCTCATGCAGTGCCGCATAAGACGGGGATTTCTCTGTCTATCTTTTAATGCGAGGGAAATCAGCCCTGCGCGCCGCGCGTCCTTGCGCGGAATTCCAAAAACTCCTCATAGCTGCCGGTGCGGTCGATGCAGCCGCCGCCCTCCGCTGCGGTGCGCAGCTCGATAATCCGCCCCGCCACCGTGTCGATAAACTGATGGTCGTGGCTGGAGAAGATCACGTTGCCGCCAAAATCCGCAAGCCCGTTGTTGACGGCGGTGATGCTCTCGAGGTCCAGATGGTTGGTCGGCTGGTCAAGCAGCAGCACATTGGCGCTGCCCAGCATCATGCGGGAGAGCATACACCGCACCTTTTCCCCGCCGGAGAGCACCTTCACCGGCTTATAGACCTCGTCGCCGGAAAAGAGCATCCGGCCCAGAAAGCCCCGCAGATAGGTCTCGGTGGTATCCTCGGAATACTGGCGCAGCCACTCGATGAGATTCAGCTCGCAATCATCAAAGAAGGCCGCGTTATCCTTGGGGAAATAGCCTCGCTGGGTCGATACGCCCCAGCGGAAACTGCCCTCATCCGGCTCCATCTCACCCGCCAAGATTTGGAACAGCGCGGTCTGTCCCGCCTCATTGTCCCCGATCAGCGCGATCTTTTCCCCGCGCGCCATGCTGAAGGAGACGTTGTCCAGCACCCGGACCCCGTCCACCGTTTTGGACAGCCCCTCGACAAACAGGATATCCTTGCCCAGTTCCCGCCCCATCGTGAAGCCGACAAACGGATACTTGCGGCTGGAGGCGGGGATCTCCTCCAGCTGGATGGAGTCGAGGATCTTTTTGCGGCTGGTCGCCTGCCGCGATTTGGACTTGTTGGCCGAGAAGCGCTGGATGAAGGACTGCAGCTCCCGGATCTTCTCCTCCCGCTTTTTGTTCTGGTTGCGGATCAGCTGCTGCATCAGCCGGGAGGATTCATACCAAAAATCGTAGTTGCCCGCATACATCCGGACCTGATTGTAATCGATGTCCACCGTATGGGTGCACACCGCGTTGAGGAAATGCCGGTCATGGCTGACCACCAGCACCGTGTAGGGGTAATCGATCAAGAACTCCTCCAGCCAGTCGATCGAGTCGATGTCCAGATAGTTGGTCGGCTCGTCCAGCAGCACGATGTTCGGCTGCCCGAACAGCGCCTGTGCCAGCAGCACCTTCACCTTGCCGCGCCCGTCAAGGGCGGACATCTGGGCAGACTGCTGCTCGACCCCAAGGCCAAGGCCGCTGAGCAGCTGCGCCGCCTCGGTCTCCGCCTCCCAGCCGCCCAGCTCGGCAAACTCCCCCTCCAGCGCGGCGGCGCGCTCGCCGTCCTCGTCGGAGAAATCCTCCTTCGCATAGAGCGCATCCTTCTCGCAGCGCACCTGATACAGGCGCGGATTGCCCATGATGACGGTGTCCATCACCGAATAGTCGTCATATTTAAAGTGATCCTGTTCCAGCACGCTCATCCGGGTGCCGGGGGTCATCGAGACTGAGCCGGTGGTCGGCTCGAGCTTGCCCGAGAGGATCCGCAGCAGGGTGCTTTTGCCCGCACCGTTCGCCCCGATAATGCCGTAGCAATTGCCGTCGGTGAACTTGAGATCCACGTGTTTGAACAGCTCGATCCCATCGAACTGAAGGCTGACATCGCTGACTGTTAACAACTCTCTACCTCCGAAACAAATTCACTGCGCCGCCGCCAAAACAGCGCATAGCGGCCGCCGGCCGCGCAGCACAGCCCTGTCATTCTACCATGGATCCGATACCCGTGCAAGGGGTCGCCGCTTTGGGCCCGGCTCCCCGGCCCAAAACGGCAAAAAGGCCCTCGGTCCGGCGCCGCCGAACCGAAAGCCTTTTTTCACATACAGCCGCATCAGCCGTTCATGAGCTCCCCGGGGTCGATGAGGTTCTCACCCCGGCGCACCTCAAGATGCAGGTGGGGTTCTTCCGCCAGCTCGGCCGGCACCTCGCCGAGGGTCGCAATCTGCTGCCCCTGCGCGACGGTGTCCCCCACCTTGACGAGGGCATCTGCGTTCAGCCCGCAGTATCTCAGGGTCAGGTCCCCGCTGGCGATCTCAATCTGGTTGCCCCAGATGCCGCCGTCCCCGACTGCGGTCACCTCTCCGGCCATCGCTGCGAGCACCGGCGCGCCGGATGCTGCGGAGATGTCGATGCCGTTGTGGGTGCGCCAATCCTCCAGCGTCTGGTTATACACCAGCTCATCCCCGCTGTACGGGGCGGTGACACGCCCCTCAACCGGCAAGCTGAAGGAGGGCTCTTGCACAGTCGCTCCAGCGCCGGATTCTTGCGGTGTCTCTTGCACAGCGCCAGAGGCAGATTCCGATGAGGAGCCACTCTGCGAGGAGGAGGAGGGCTGCTCCACCTTTACGCCGCTCTCGGCTTTTCCGACCTGTTCTCCCTGATCCCATGGATCCTCCACCCCGCTTTCGATCATTGTGGAACCGC
>CALXBJ010000180.1 GCA_944386515.1 uncultured Pygmaiobacter sp. | reverse complement strand
CATCATCCGCAGGTTGCCGGCCAGCACCCGGCCGCCGGCGGTCACCCCCGCGACCCCCTGGCCCGGGATGTTCTCAAAGTCGGACGCCGGCGCGGCGCAGATCCCCTTTTCGCCGGCATACCGCAGGATCGCGGCGGCCAGCGGGTGCTCGCTGCGCTGCTCCACCGCCGCGGCGGCGGCGAGCAGGGCGCCGGCATCCGCGCCCGGCGCGGCCAGCAGGTCGGTCACCTGCGGGCGGCCCTCGGTGACGGTGCCGGTCTTGTCCAGCACGACGGTGTCGATGGCGTGGGCGGTCTCAAGGCTCTCGGCCGTCTTGAAGAGGATGCCCTGCTCGGCGCCCTTGCCGGTGCCGACCATGATGGCGGTCGGGGTGGCGAGGCCGAGCGCGCAGGGGCAGCTGACCACCAGCACCGAGATGCCGATGGACAGCGCGAAGCTGAACGGCTGGCCCGCCAGCAGCCAGATCACCGTCGCCGCGGCGGCGATGGTGATGACGGCGGGGACAAAGATCCCGCTGACCCGGTCGGCCAGCTTGGCGATGGGGGCCTTGCCGGCGTTGGCGTCCTCGACCAGCTGGATGATCTGGGCCAGCGTGGTGTCCGCGCCGACCCGCACCGCCCGCACCCGCACAAAGCCGGACTGGTTGATCGAGGCGGAGATCACCCGCTCGCCGGGGCCTTTTTCGACCGGCATACTCTCGCCGGTCAGCGCGGACTCATCCAGCACCGCGTTGCCCTCGAGGATGACCCCGTCCACCGGGACCCGCCCGCCGGGCCGGATCAGGACGATGTCCCCGACCACCAGCTCCTCGACCGGGATCTCGATCTCGGCGCCGTCCCGCTCGACCGCGGCGGTCTTGGGCGCGAGGTCGAGCAGCTTGGTGATCGCGTCGCTGGTGTGCCCCTTGGAGCGGGCCTCAAGGTATTTGCCCACCGTGATGAGGGTGAGGATGGTGCCCGCCGACTCAAAATAGAGATCCATGTGGTACTGCTCGACCAGCGCGAGGTCGCCGTGGCCGAGGCCGTAGCCCATCGCGTAGAGGGCGACGATGCCGTAGACCACCGCCGCGCCCGAGCCGATGGCGATCAGCGAGTCCATGTTCGGCGCGCCGTGCAGCAGCGTCTTGAAGCCGGTCTGGTAGTATCTGCGGTTGAGATAGATGATCGGCAGGGTCAGCAGCAGCTGGGTCAGCGCGAAGGAGACCGCGTTCTCGGTCCCGAGCAGGAAGCCGGGCAGCGGCAGCCCCATCATATGCCCCATCGAGACATACATCAGCGGGATCAAAAAGCAGATCGAGCCGATCAGCCGCCGGCGCATCTCGTCGGCCTGCTGGGCGGCGACGTTCTCCCGCGCGGGGGCGGCCTTCTGCTTTGCGCCCGCCGCCGGCCGGGGCACAGCGCCGTAGCCGCCCGCCGCGACCGCCGCGGCGATCTGCCCCTCGGTGAGGGTTTCCTCGTCGTACTCCACCACCATGCTGTTTGCCAGCAGGTTGACCGCGACCTGCCGCACCCCCGCGAGCTTGCGCACGCTCTTCTCGACATGGGCGCTGCAGGCCGAACAGGTCATGCCGGTCACATCAAATGTCTGTTTCATCTCAAAAACCTCCAAACCACCCCTCCCCCTGGGGGGTGTGTATTCAGCATACCGCCTTTGCCCTGTTTTGTCAAGCGGTTGTTTTTTCCTCTGCCGAAAAATTTTTTGGGGGAGCAGGCGTGTTTTCCCTTTTGGGTGCAAAAAACCGAAAGACGGCAGCGCGCCGAACCCGGCCGCCCGAAACGGGCAGAAAGCGGCGGGGGCGGGCAGAGGGCAGAGGAGCGGCGGGCCGCGGCAGCCGGCCCGGGCAGCGAAGCGGCGGGGGCGGTTTTGCCGGCAGAGACGGCAGACTGCAATGGCGGGGGCGGGCGGCAGACCCGGGCAGAGGAACGGTGCGGCGGGCGGCAAATTGGCTGTCAGTGGCCGAGGGGGACAAGGCGGCGGGGGCGGCGGGCGGCAAAATATGCGGCGGATTGCGCCGCGATTCTTTTACATTTCGGCCCTGTTTCAGTATAATAATCAATAGGATCGACGCACCGCCCCGCGCGGCGGGGGCGGGGCACAGGAGCGCCGATGGCGACCGCAGCCCGCCCGGCTGCTGCCGCACGGGGGGCATGGGGGAGCCGACACCCGCAGCGGCTGTTGCAGACAATCCAACAACGGGGTCCCGGGGCGCGGGGGGCCGAGAAAGCCCCGCCGCCCCTGCGCCCGTTCGGGGGAAAATTTCTTCTGGGAACGGGACATCTTTTCCGACCATCGCCGCCCGGCCCGCTCGGGGAAAGGCACAGGGCCAGATCGCGGCGGCGCAGCAGGAGAGCCGCCCCGGCCCGCTCGGGGAAAGCGCGAGGAAAGGCCCCGCCCCCCCTGATCCCTGCGCATGACCCCCCGGGCAAAAACGCAAATGGGGCGCGCGGGGCAAAAACGCCCGCATCGGACGGCCGCAAACGCCCGCGGCGGGGCAAAAAATTCTGAATAAAAATCCTGAATAAAAAATCCTGAATAAAAAATCCCGGGCAAAAAATCCCGAGTAAAAAACGAGTAAAAAAATCCGGACAAGCGCGCAAAAGGGGTGCGCGGGGCAAAAATCCCGGCGCCCGCCCCAGCGCGCTTTTCCCGACCCAAAAAGGAGGCTATTTTATGAAACTTCTCCATCTCGCCGACCTGCATCTCGGCAAGAGGCTGGGCGAATTCAGCCTGCTGGAGGACCAGCGCTTTGTGCTCGAGCAGGTGCTGCGGGCGGTGGACGACCGGGCGGTGGACGCGGTGCTGCTTGCCGGCGACCTCTACGACCGGCCGGTGCCCCCCGCCGAGGCGGTGGAGCTGCTGGACTGGTTCCTCACCGCCCTCACCGGCAGCGGGGCCACAGTGCTGGCGGTCAGCGGCAACCACGACTCGCCCGAGCGGCTCTCCTTCGCCAGCAGCCTGCTGCGCCGGGCGGGGCTTTTTATCGCGGGGGAGTATGACGGCGCGCCGGCGCGGGTCACCCTCGAGGACGATCTCGGGCCGGTGGACTTCACCCTTCTGCCCTTTTTGCGCCCCTCCACCCTCGTCCCCTTCGCGGCGGAGCGGCCCGCAGACACCGGCGCCGCGGTCGCCCTCGCGCTGGGCGCGCTGCCGGCCGACCCCGCGCGGCGGAACGTCCTCATCGCCCACCAGTTCGTCACCGCGGCGGGCGGGCAGCCGGCGGTCTGCGACTCCGAAATCGCCCCCGTCGGCGGGTCGGAGCAGGTGGACGCCGCGCTGTTTGCCGGCTACGACTATGTCGCGCTGGGGCATCTGCACGGGCCGCAGCGGGTGGGGCGGGAGACGGCGCGGTACGCCGGCTCCCCCCTCAAATACTCCTTTTCCGAGGCGCTGCACCGCAAGAGTATGCCGCTGGTCACGCTGGGGGCAAAGGGGGAGGTCTGGGTCGAGCTGCTGCCCCTCGTCCCGCTGCACGACCTGCGGGAGCTGCGCGGCCCCCTCGCGGCGCTGACCGCGCCCGAAAATGTCACCGACCCCGAGGATTATCTCCACATCACCCTGACCGTCGAGGAGGAGCTGATCGACGCGGTGGGCCGGCTGCGGGCGGTCTACCCCAACCTGATGAAGCTGGATTTTGACAACCGGCGCACCCGGGCGGCGGGCGGGGCGACCGCCGCAAGGCAGGCCGAGCAGCGGGGCCTGGACGAGCTGTTCTGCGAATTTTACGAGATGATGAACGGCGGCCCGATGAGCGAGCGCCAGCAGGCGCTGTTTGACGGCGCGCTGCGGGAGATTGGAGGTGACGGTCGGTGAAACCCATCCGATTGACCCTGTCCGCCTTCGGCCCCTACGCGGGGCAGCAGACGGTGGACTTTTCCGCCTTTGGCGGGCGGGGGCTTTACCTCATCACCGGGGACACCGGCGCGGGCAAGACCACCCTCTTTGACGCGGTCTGTTATGCGCTGTACGGCCAGACCAGCGGCGAGTACCGGGAGCCGGGCGCGCTGCGCAGCGACTTCGCCCCGCCGGACCGGCCCTCCTTTGTCGAGCTGCAGTTCTCCCACCGGGGCAAGACCTACCTGCTGCGGCGGGACCTGGAATACCTGCGCCCCAAGCGCCGGGGCGAGGGGATGGTGCTGCAGCCGGGGGACGCGCTGCTGACCGGGCCGGGCGGGCTTTCGGTCGGCGGCACCCGCCGGGTGGACGCCGCCGTCCTCGAGCTGCTGGGCATCAGCTACAACCAGTTCAAGCAGATCTCGATGATTGCGCAGGGCGAGTTTTTGAAGCTGCTCAACACCAAGAGCGAGGAGCGCTCGGCCATCCTGCGGCAGGTCTTCGGCACCCAGCGCTGCCAGCAGCTGCAGCAGACGCTGCGCCGCCGCGCCGCCGACACGAAGGACGCGCTCGACCGCTGCGGCCGGGATCTGGTGCAGGCCTTCCTCGCCGCCCCCGCGCCGACCGAGCAGGAGGATGCCCCCGCGCCGGGCGCGGGGACCTGGGCGCAGCC
>CALXBJ010000179.1 GCA_944386515.1 uncultured Pygmaiobacter sp. | reverse complement strand
CGGGGGTCGCGCTGACATAGATAATCTGGTTGAGCTTGCTCTGCACCTCGTCAAAGGTCAGCGGCCGGTTGTCATAGGCCGACGGCAGCCGGAAACCGTAGTCCACAAGGCTCTGTTTGCGCGCGTGGTCCCCGCCGTACATCGCCCGCAGCTGGGGCAGCATGACGTGGCTCTCATCCACAAAGAGGAGAAAATCCTCCGGGAAGTAGTCCAGCAGCGTGCAGGGCACGCTGCCCGGCGCGCGTCGGGAGAGCACGCGGGAATAGTTCTCGATCCCCTTGCAGGTGCCCACCTCCTGCAACATCTCGATATCGTACATCGTCCGCTGGGCGATCCGCTTGGCCTCGATCAGCTTGCCCTGTTCTGTAAAGGCTTTTACCTGTTTAGACATTTCGTTCTGGATGTCCCGGATCGCGTCCTGCATCTTTTCCTTGGGGACGATATAGTGGCTGGCCGGAAAGATGGCGACGTGCTTGACGACCGCGCGCCGCTCGCCGGTCAGCGCGGTCACCTCGCTGATCCGGTCGATCTCGTCCCCGAAGAACTCCACCCGGATGGCGACGTCGTCGGCATAGGCGAGGTTGATCTCCACGATGTCCCCCCGCACCCGAAATTTGTTGCGGGTGAAGTTGATGTCGTTGCGCTCATACTGCAGATCGACCAGCCGGCTGAGCAGGTCGTCCCGCTTCATCTGCATCCCCGGACGCAGCGAGATCACCATGCTGCGGTAGTCAATCGGGTCGCCCAGCGAGTAGATGCAGGAGACGCTGGCCACGATGATGACGTCCCGCCGCTCCGAGAGCGCCGCTGTGGCGGAATGGCGCAGCCGGTCGATCTCCTCGTTGATGGCGCTGTCCTTCTCGATATAGGTGTCGGTCGAGGGGATATATGCCTCCGGCTGGTAATAGTCATAGTAGGAGACGAAATACTCCACCGCATTTTCCGGGAAAAACTCCCGAAACTCGGTGCACAGCTGCGCGGCAAGGGTCTTGTTGTGGGCCAGCACCAGCGTGGGGCGGTTCAGGTTCTGGATGATATTCGCCATGGTGAAGGTCTTGCCGCTGCCGGTGACCCCCAGCATCGTCTGCTCGCGATAGCCCTTCAGCACCCCGTCGGTCAGCTTGGCAATCGCCTGCGGCTGATCCCCCGTCGGCTGATAGGGCGCAACCAGTTTAAATTGATCCATAATGCAAATTTACCTCTCGCAGTCCTTTTAGTCGATCTGCAGCATGGACAGCATCCCGCTGTCGGCCATTGAGACATAATCCCCGTCCGCCACGATGATGTGGTCCAGCAGCTGCACATTCATCAGATGCAGCGCACGGGCGATCTTTTCGGTGACAATCCGGTCGCCGGAGGAGGGCAGCGCCAGCCCGCCGGGATGGTTGTGCGAGAGGATCACCCCGGTGGCGTTCATCGCGACAACCTCCGCCACGACCTTTTTCACCGTGATGGGCGCGGCGTTGACCGTGCCCTCGAACAGTTTGGTGCAGCGCAGTACCTTGCGCTTGTCGTCGAGCAGGACCAGATAGACCTCCTCATTGCGGGCGCCGAGGAATTTTGGGACCAGATATTGGCCGGCGGCCTCGGTGGAGCTTAGCACCACGCCCCGCATCGCCTTGTCGTCGGCATAATAGCCGGCGCAGGCGGCGACCAGCTTGAGCAGGCAGGCGGACTGCGCGCCGATGCCCGGCACCTCGCACAGTGCCTCATAGGGCGCATTCAGTACACCGGAAAAGCTGCCGAACCGCTCCAGCAGCCGATGGGCGATCTCATTTGTATCGCACCTGCGATGGCTGAAAAAGAGCAGCAGCTCCAGTACATTGATCGGGTCAAAGCCGGAAAGCCCCTGTGTGAGAAACCGGTTGCGCAGCCGCTCCCGGTGCCCATCGTGCATTCCCAAATTGACACCCCCCGCAAACTGTCCTATACTTATTCTTACAGATTCTGATCGAAAAAAACGCTGCGGTGTGCCCGGTCCAATGGGGCGGCCTTTCCCGCTCCCCCGCTTGGGGGCGCACACCTCATATATTATACACGAAAAGCGTCCCGGATAAAAGAGCAACCGTCCGCTTTCCTGCTTTTAAAATCATCCGCGCGGGGCGGGCGTGGCCGCCGCCGCGAAGGGCGCAGTTTTGGAGGGAATCACAGATGAAAAGCTTTACCGCCGGCAGCGGCGAGGCCGGGATGCGGCTGTCCCGTTTTGTGGAGAAGGTCACTACCGGTCTGCCCGTCTCACTGCTGCATAAGAGCTTCCGCAACCGCCGGATCAAGGTCAACGGCAAGCGCGCGCCGGAGGATTACCGCATCGCCGAGGGCGACCTGATTGAGCTGTATCTCAACGACGAGTTCTTCTCCGCCGCGCCGGCAAAGGCCGCGGTCAAAAAGCCGTCCCGGCTGCAGGTGGTCTATGAGGACCCGTCGATTGCCCTGCTTTACAAGCCGGTGCATATCCTCTGCCACTCCGACCGGACGGGGGACGCCAACCTCGTCGACTGGTTTGTCGACTATCTGAAGGAGAAGGGGGAGTACATCCCTGCCGGCGGCGCGCCGTTCCGCCCCGCGCTCTGCAACCGGCTCGACCGCGGCACCGAGGGGATTGTGCTCGCGGCAAAGAATTACGCAGCGCTGCGGGACGGCACCGCGCTGGTGCGGGAGGATCTGCTGCACAAAAAATACCTGTGCGTTGCAAAGGGCGCCCCGCCCGAGGGGATCCACACCGCGTATCTCTACAAGGACGAGGCAAAAAACCGGGTCAAGATCTTCCGCCGCGCGGCCGAGGGCCGCAAGGAGATCGTCACCGGCATCCGGGTGCTGAAGACGGCGCAGGAGCTCTCCCTCTGCGAGATCACCCTCTATACCGGGCGCACCCATCAGATTCGGGCGCATCTGGCCTTTCTCGGCTCCCCTCTGCTGGGGGACCGCAAGTACGGGGACCCGGAGCTGAACGCACACTATCCCAAGCAGCACGACCAGCTGCTGTGCGCCTTCCAGCTCGGGTTTGACCCTGAGATCCCGCAGGAAAACACCCTGAACTACCTCGCCGGGAAAAAGTTCTCCCTCGACAGGTGCGGGGTGCTCTCCTTCTGGAAAGCGCTCACCGAACAGGAGGGATAACGCAGGGAAAAAGGGACATCTGCCGCAGCGGCGTAATACGCGCGGCGCCTCCCCTTCCCGGCCCCGCCCGACCGCAAAAAAAGATCCCGCGCCGCGCCCGCAAAGGGCGTTTGCACGGGATCTTTTTGTTGTCATGCGCCGAAAACCGCCGCAGCTCAGCCGTTCAGCTTCGCCTGATCCAGCTCGTACAGCTTCTTGACCGCCTCGCAGCCGAGCAGCGAGAGGGTCTTGATGTTCTCCTCGCTGTGGTCGAGCGCCTTTTCGGGCTCGTAATTGCCCTCATCCTCCTGCGAGTCGATGATGTTGTCCAGCGTGACCGCCATCGCGCCGCCGCGCAGGCCCCAGATCCGGGTGAGGACCAGCACGATGCTGGTCTCCATCTCGCCGCCCATGACATTCAGCCGCTTGAGGTCCTTGTAGAATTCTTTCCAGCGGGACTGCCAGAACCCGTTGAAGGAGCTGCCGGGTTCGGGGTAGTTGGCATAGAAGGTGTCCTGTGTGCGGGTGGTGCCGACATGGTAGGTCTTGTTCAGCCCCTTGGCGGCGTCGATGCAGGCCTGCACAACCTCGTGGTTTGCGACAGCCGGGAACGGGCCGGGCGCATAGTGGTAAGAGGTACCGTCATAGCGGCAGGCGGAGTCAAAGATCTGGATGTCGCCGGGATGTACATAATCCTGAAACGTACCGCAGGTACCGATCCGGATAAAGTTCTTCACGCCGCAGCGGGCAAGCTCTTCCATCGCAATCGCGGTCGAGGGGCAGCCCATGCCGGTGCTGGTGCAGGAGATCGGGACACCCTTGTAGACGCCCGTATAGGTGACGTGCTCTCTGCTGTCGGCGACAAAATGCGCCTCATCCCAGAAACTCGCCACGATAGGCACACGTTTGGGGTCCCCGGGCAGGAGGACATAGGGGGCCACATCTCCTTCCTTAATCTTCAGATGATACTGCAAAGACATTGTTTTTCCTCCTTTAAACTCATAAAGGCGGACTGTGAAGTCCGCCATTTCATGTGAGATACAGGTTTTCCACAGGTATCTCTATACCCCTATCATATCCTGCCGGGCGATATTTGTAAAGGCCTTTTACCCATTTTTTGCACTTTTCCCGGATTCTTTTTTGCAGTTTGACATACCTGCACAGCCAGCATTTGGAGCGGGATGCGCGCGGCGGGGCACCTGCGCAAAAAAATGCGCCGGAGCCCAAAAGCCCCGGCGCACACAGAATCATTTGTCGATCTTGACGGAATCTTTAGTCCAGCTCCACCGGGAAGCGATAGGTCTCGCCGGTCTCGCCGTTGTCGAACGCCTCGATAAAGACGATGGAGATGTCCTCGCTCCCGGCCGCAATCTCATACACATAGGTATAGGTCGCCTCTTCGCCCGGCTCCAGATCATACTCGATGGGGGCCATCTCGTCGTTGAAGCTCTCCATCGGCAGCGCGCCGACGCCGTCGCCGTACTCCGCCTGGAAGTCGGTATCCACCATCGTGATGTCTTGCTCCATGGTGTTGGTGACGCTGATCTCCACCTTCAGGAAGACGCCGCCCTCGGTCGGGGTCTTGCCGTCATACTCCTCGACCAGCTCGGCGCTGGCGATGTGCGCCTCAAAGAACGCGGTCTTGAGCGCATTGACAACGACCTCGGAGGAGGAGGAGGAGGAGGAGGAATCCTCCACACCGGAAGAGACCTCAGAAGAAGAGTCCCCCGCCGGAGCGGAAGAAGAAGTCGGATTGCCGCCGCAGCCAACCATGAGGCCGGCCAACAGGATCAAGCAGCTGAACAGCGAAATGATTTTTGTCATCTTCATTGTTGATTTTCCTCTCTTTCCTTTTTTTGAAGAAAGTCCCAATTGCGCTATTTTTATAGCTGTCTCTATCATAGCACAGGTAGGCCGCCGGATGCAAATACATATTTACTGCCATTTGTGACATACTTTGTGACATTTACGCGAGATTGGCGGCCTCTGCGGTACAGATTGCCTGCCAGAGCATCTCCTTTGTCACAGGGTAAGGCAGATGCTCCATGTCCGGGCCGCGGAGCGTCTCGTCCAGCACCGGCTCGAGCAGCGCACGGTCCAGCGGGACCTCGACATCCGCAAGGCAGAGAGGGATGCCGATCTCGGAAAAGAAGCTCCGCAGCAGCCAAAACTCCTCTTCCTGATGGTCGATCAGCAGCTGGACCAGAATCCCATACCCCACGACATCGCCGTGGAGGAACCGCTCCTCAAAATGCTCCAGCAGCGTCAGCCCATAAAAGAGCGAGTGGGCAATCGCGCCGTTATAGGCCTCGTCCACCAAAAAGGACACAAGCCCCGTCGACACGATGTTGGCCAGCACAACCTGTTCCAGCGCGTTCGAGATCCTGCCCTCGCGGCAGCTCTCCAGCGCCTCTTTGCCGTAGGTCAGCAGCGGGTCACGGCACATTCTGGAGATGTTGACCGCGAGGCCGGAGGAGTGGTTCAGCGCATCGCCGCGGCTTGCGAGGGTGCACTCGTAATGCTTTGCCAGCGTGTCCCCGATCCCGGCGCGCAGATACTGCACCGGCGCGGCGGCGATCACCGCGGTGTTGATGAAGCAGTGGCGGGCCGGCGCGTCATAAAAATAGAAGGAGTCAAACACATGGTTCTCGTCGTAGACGACCGAGAGCGCGGTCGTCGCCGCGCAGGTCGCCGCGATGGTCGGCAGCGTGAACACCGGCAGCCCCAGCTCGTGCGCCGCGCCCTTGGCGGTGTCGAGCGCCTTGCCGCCGCCGATGCCGAGGATGATCTCGGCGCCGGCCGCTTTCGCCTCTGCCGCGCGCGCGCGGATTGCGGCGTAGGTGCACTCCCCGCCGTACCACACCGCATCGAGCAGCGTCAGCCCGCTGCCCGCAAGCGCCTGCCGCAGCGCGGGCAGCGCCTTTTCCATCGCGGTTTTGCCGCCGATGGCAAACAGCTTGGTCCCAAGCCCGCGCGATGCCGGCGCAATCTCAGCGTAGGCGTCCTCCCCAATCGTATAGTTTGGCATAATTACAGTCGATGCCACACCAAATCCCCCTTTTTAAAAACGTATCCGTCAGCCGAACAGGCTGATCTGGCTGCTTTTGGGCAAATTTTGGAATACGCCCGCCGCATCCAGCGAGTCGATGATCGCGGAGGAAACCCCCGCCGTCGACTGGAACTCGTCCACTGACAAGAAGCTCTCGTTTTCCCGGCAAGCCTGCTCCATCGCGACCGCCGCGGACTCGCCGATGCCCTTCATCGAGAGGAAGGGCAGCCGGATCTTGCCATCCTCCACGGTATAGCGCTTTGCCTCGGATTTTCCCAGTTCAATGGGCAGGAACTCATAGCCGCGCGCCAGCATCTCGCTGACCATCTGCAGGCTGGTCAAGATGTCCTCGTCCTTGGCGTTTTTGTTCTCCTTGAGCCGGGCGGTGACATCCTTGAGGTGCTGTGCCGCCACCCGTTTGCCTCCCACCGCCGCCTCGTAGTCGATGTCCTCGCCCCGCACGGTAAAGTAGGTCGCATAGAATTCCAGCGGGTGGTAGACCTTGAACCACATCAGGCGAATCGCCGCAATCAGATAGGCAACCGCGTGCGCTTTCGGGAACATATACTTGATCTTTTTGCAGCTGTCGAGATACCACTCGGGGACGTCATGCTCCCGCAGCATCTCCTCCGCCCCCTCGGGGAAGCCGTTCTTTGCGACCTTGCCCTTTCTTGTCAGCTCCATGATGTTGAACGCCTGCTTGGGCTCTACCCCCTTGTGGAGCAGGGAGGTCATGATGCTGTCACGGGTCCCACTGACCTCCGAGATGGTGCAGGTGCCGTCCTTAATCAGGTCCTGCGCGTTGCCGTTCCACACGTCGGTGCCGTGGGAGAGGCCGGAAATCTGAATCAGGTCGGAAAAGCTCTTGGGCTGCGCCTCAATCAGCATCTGCCGCACAAAGTTGGTGCCCAGCTCCGGGATGCCAAAGGTGCCGGTTTCACTGCCGATATCCTCCGGCTTGATGCCCAGCGCGTCGGTGGAGGTGAGCAGCGAGATGACCTTGGGGTCGTTCATCGGCACATCGTCCATCCGGATGCCGGTCATGTCCTCGAGATGCTTATAGAGGGTGGGCACATCATGGCCCAGCTCGTCCAGCTTGAGCAGGGTATCATGCAGGTATTTGAACTCGAAATGGGTGGTGAAAACCCCCTTGTCCTTGTCGTCCGCGGGGTGCTGAATCGGGCAGAAGTCGTAGATTTCGTGGTGGCTGGGCACAACCACCATGCCGCCCGGGTGCTGGCCGGTGGTCTTTTTGACCCCGGTACAGCCGATGGTCAGCCGGTTTTCCTCCGCGTGGTTGACCACCTTGTCCCGCTCGCTGAGGTACTTTTTGACGTAGCCGTAGGCGGTCTTATCCTTGAGCGCCGAGACGGTGCCTGCCTTGAAGACGAACTCCTTGCCGAACAGCTCCTCGGTGTACCGATGAACCTGCGACTGGTATTCGCCCGAGAAGTTCAGGTCAATATCCGGCTCCTTGTCGCCGTCAAAGCCAAGGAAGGTCTCAAACGGGATGTCGTGCCCGTCCATCATCAGCTTGGTGCCGCAGACCGGGCAGTTTTTGTTCGGCAGGTCAAAGCCGTCTGCGACCGAGCCGTCGGTGAAGAACTCGCTGTACTTGCATTTGGGGCACAGGTAGTGCGGCGGCAGCGGGTTGACCTCCGAGATGCCCGAGAAGTTCGCCACCGCCGAGGAGCCGACACTGCCACGGCTGCCGACCGGAGAGCCGTGCTCGTTGGAGTAGGCCACCAGCTTGACCGCGATGACATACAGCACCGCAAACCCGTGCTTGATGATGCTGTCCAGCTCGCGGGTGAGCCGCTTTTCGAGGATCTCGGGCAGCGGGTCACCGTAGCGCCGCCGCGCGTTCTCCATCGTGGCGGTGCGCAGCATCTCGTCCGCCCCCTCGATGGTGGGGGTGTAGGTCCCCTTGGGAATCGCGCGGATGTCCCCGTCGATCATGTCGGCAATCCGCGCGGGGTTGGTGATGACCAGCTCGCGCGCCTTCTCCTCGCCGAAATAGGCAAACTCCGCCAGCATCTCCTCGGTGGTGCGGAAGTACAGCGGCGCCTGATTGTCCGCGTCCTTAAAGCCGTTGCCCGCCTGCAGCACCGCCCGATAGGCGGCATCCTCCGGCTCGAGGAAATGCACGTCCCCGGTGGCCACGCAGAGCTTTCCCTGATCCTCCGCCAGCTTGACCACCGTGCGGTTGAAGTTCTGGATCTCCTCCTCGCTCGAGACCATCCCCTCCCGGATCATGAAGGCGTTGTTCCCGACCGGCTGCACCTCGAGAAAATCGTAAAACCGCGCGATCTTCATCAGCTCTTCATAGCTTTGGCCGTCGACAATTGCTCTGTAAAGTTCTCCCGCTTCACACGCACTGCCGACCAGCAGCCCTTCCCTGTTCTGGATCAACAGGCTGCGCGGGATCCTCGGCACCTTAAAGAAGTGGTCGATGTGAGCCTTCGAGACCATCTTGTAGAGGTTTTTCAGCCCGACCTGATTGCGCACCAGCAGGATCATGTGGAAGTTCTTTTTGGAGAGCGCCCGCACGCTGCCAAGGCCGGTGTTGATCTCCTCGATGCTGTTGATCTCCTTGAATTCGAGGTCGTCGATCATCCGGATAAAGATCTCGGCAAGGACCTTTGCGTCGTCGCTTGCCCGGTGATGGTTAAAGGGTTCGAGCTTGAGATAATCCGCGACGGTGTCCAGCTTGTAGTTCTTGATCCGATACAGCGCCTGCGCCAGCGGATAGGTGTCGATGTAGGTGTTCTCAAACGGGATGCCGGCATTCTTGGCCGCGATGCGGATAAAGCGGATATCAAAGCCGTGCGCGTTGTGGGCAATCAGCGGCAGATCCCCCGCAAAGTCCAAAAAGGCGCGCACCGCCTCCCCCTGCGAGGGCGCCCCCCGCACCATCTCGTCGGTGATGCCGGTCAGCTGGACAATCTTTGCCGGGATCGGCATCCCGGGATCCGCAAAGGTGTTGAACACCTCGGCGATCTGGCCGTTCTCAATCCGCACCGCGCCGATCTCGGTGATCCTGTCCCGCTTGGGGGAAAGGCCGGTCGTCTCGATGTCAAAGGAGATAAAGCTGCCGCGCAGCGGCACCTTTGCATCCCCATAGACGACATCGACCATGTCGTCGACAAAATAGGCCTCGCACCCATAGATCAATTTGAAGTCGGGGTTCTTTTTGCGCACATCATCGGCGGCGGCCATCGCCTCGGGAAAGCCCTGCACTACCCCGTGGTCGGTGATGGCGATTGCGGGATGGCCAAAGCGGGCGGCCAGCCGCACCGCATCTCCTGGATCGTCCATCGCATCCATCGAGCTGAGCTTGGTGTGCAGGTGCAGCTCGATCCGCTTTTCGGGGGCGTGATCCTCCCGTCGGCGGCGCTCGACCTTGAGCACGTCAAACGGGGTGATGACATAGTCGTTCTCGTACCGGTCATAGTTGCACACCCCCTTGACGATCAGGGTGTCCCCCGGCTTAATGTTGTCCCAGCGGTCGGTGTTTTCGTCCAGCTCGGCGCGGATCTTGAGGTTGATCGAGGAGGTCTTGTCGGTGATCGAGATGCTGTAAATCTTGCGGAAGCTGCCCTTCAGCTCATTGGCGAACACGTCGCCCCAGATGGTCACCTTGCCGCTGTCCTGTCCCAGATCCTTGATCGGGACGACATTGTTGACCTTGAACGCGTGACCGTTGACCAGCTTGGCCGGGGTGTCGGTCAGCTCAAGCCCGTCCACCTTGATCTGTGCGCCCTGTACGCTGCGCAGCTCCCCGCGCCGTGCCGGCGGGGCGGCGGTCGGTGTGGGCTGTTTTGCCATCAGCTGCGCCTCGACCCGCGCGGGGTCCGGGCGCTCGGTGCAGGTCAGGATCACCTGCGGGCGCACCCCTGTCGATTTGAGGATGTGCAGCGCCAGCTTTTCGGAGAAGCCGATCTCATTCAGCAGATGGTCCCCGTGCCGCACATCGACGGTGACCGTCATCCCCTCCACCGTCGCGCAGGCGCCCTGCAAAAATCCGTTGATCGGCAGGCCCGCCTGCTTGAGCTCGTCCGCGAGCGCCAAAACCGCGGCGCCGTCCAGCTGGTCGTAGTGCAGCGCGTTGCGCACCGATACCGCAAACCCCTCGAATTTGCCGGCGAGCAGCTGCTCGAGCTGATGACACTCCTCCGGCAAAAAGAGATCTTCGGAGCGGAGGGCCAGATAGACGGCATTCTGCGCGCGGTCCACGACTGCCGCTTCCACCCGCGCGCAGTCCATCTTTTCCCCGATCCGGCCGGTCAGATCCGGCCAGAGCTTTGCGACCAAGGGCTCCAAAGCTCTCTCTCCTTTTCTTTTCTAAAATGATGATCTTTTCGCGCGGCAGCGGGTCAGAGCTTTTCAATCTCCTCCAGCAGCTGCCCGACAATGTCCCCGCGCAGGGTGCGGATCTGCTGCCCCTTGATAAAGAGCACCGCGCTGTCCACGCCTCCGGCGATGCCGATGTCCGCCTCCCGCGCCTCGCCCGGGCCGTTGACGACGCAGCCCATGACCGCGACCTTGATCGGCTTTTGGCAGCCGGCAAGACGGCGCTCTACCTCCTGCGCGATCTCAGCTACCTTGATGTTCGTCCGCCCGCCGGTGGGGCAGCTGATAACCTCCGGCCCCGGCACCGCAAAGCCGGCCGCGCGCAGGATGTCAAACCCGGCCTGCACCTCTTTTTCCGGCTCGTCGGTGAGGGAGACCCGCAGCGTGTCCCCGATGCCGTCGAGCAGCAGCCCGCCGATGCCCATCGCGGACTTGATCAGGCCCATCCGATAAGTACCCGCCTCGGTCACACCGATGTGCAGCGGATAGCTGCACCGCTCGGCCAGAAGGCGGTAGGCTGCGATGACGGTGGGCACGTTGCTGGATTTGATGCTGATGACGATGTCGTCAAAATCGTGCCGCTCGAGGATCTGCACATGGCGCATCGCGCTCTCACACAGCGCCTCCGGCGTCGGGCTGCCGTACTGCGCCAAGATCTCCTTTTCAAGGCTGCCCGCGTTGACCCCGATCCGGATGGGCAGCCCGCGCTGGCGGCACTCGCGCACCACCGCAGCGACCCGCTCGTCGTCCCCGATGTTGCCCGGGTTGATCCGGATCTTGTCGGCGCCCGCCTGCGCGGCGGCAATCGCCGCGCGGTAGTCAAAGTGGATGTCCGCCACCAGTGGGATCGAGACCTCTTCCTTGATCGCGCTGACCACCGCCGCGTCCTGCGGGGTGGGCACCGTCACCCGGATAATCTGGCAGCCGGCGGCCTCAAGGCGTTTGGCCTGTGCCACATTGCCGGCGATATCCCGCACCGGGACGTTCAGCATACTCTGGACCGCAATCGGGTGCTCGCCGCCGATGGTCAGCGAGCCGATGCGCACCTCTTTGCGAAGCTTTCTCATCCTGTATCTTCTCCTTTTTTCGCCTTTTCGCCGCTGGCGCCGGTCAGCCGACAATCAGCCGCGCGATGTCGTTGTAGGTGACAAAGAGCATCAGCAGCATCAGCGCCGCGAAGCCCGCGAGATTGATGACGATTTCATACTTTTCTGGCAGCGCCTTGCGGCGGATCCCCTCGACGAGCAGCAAAAACAGCTTGCCGCCGTCGAGCGCCGGGAACGGGATCAGGTTGAAGATGCCCAGATTGATGGTGATCATCGCGAGGATCAGCAAAATCGGCTCCCAGCCGATCGAGGCCGCCTCACTGATTACCGTGACGATGCCGACTGGGCCGGAGAGGTTGTTGATCGCCACCCGGCCGGTCACAAGATCGATCAGGCTGAGGAAGATCATCCGGGAGAGCGAGCAGGTCCAAAGCCCCGCCTCCTTGAGGATGTTCGGCAGGGTCTTTTCAATCGGCAGCACCTTGAAGTCGATAATCAGGCTGGTGCCCGCCTCGGTCTCCTCGGTGGTGAAGACGACATCCTCCAAGAGCACCTCTTTGCCGTCCCGCAGAACTGTCAGGTCAGCCGTCCCGTTCTGGGTGCGCACCAGCTCATAGATCACGTCGTCGGCAATAAAACAGCGGCGCCCGTTGACCGCGAGGATCTCATCCCCGACCTGCAGCCCGCTCGCCTGCGTCGAGGCGTTCTCGGAAAAGACGCTGACGGTGCGGCTGGTGATTGCCGACTGGCGGCTGACCAGAATCACCAGCACCAAAAAGCCGAGCACCATATTCATCACCGCGCCGGCCGCCACGACCAAAAAGCGCTTCCAGACCTTCGCCTTGCTGAAGGAACGCTCGTCGTCCGACTCCTCGTCCTCCCCCTCCATGCTGACAAAGCCGCCAATCGGCAGCAGACGGAGGGCGTAGGTGGTCTCTCCCCGCTCAAACCGCAGCAGCGCCGGGCCCATGCCCAGCGCGAACTCATTCACCTTGATCCCGCAGAGCTTCGCTGTGGAAAAATGGCCCAATTCATGGATAAAGATGACCGATCCAAACACCAAAACCGACGCCAAAACTGTAATGAATAAAGACATAGCCTCTCCTTAAAACGGGTTCGGCATAAAACCGCAGCGGGGTCATTCGCCCCCGCCGGCGGTCTCATGCCGAACCGTGGATTGATTCCGCAGATCAGCAGGTCAATTCCTCCACCATGCGCCGCGCCTGCGCGTCGCAGGCAAACACATCCTCCACCGTATAGCTGCCCACCGCGCCGGCAAACCGCTCGACCGCCGCCTCGGCCATCCGACCGATGTCGAGGAAGCCGATCTTGCCCGCAAGGAACAGCTCAACCGCCTTCTCATTCGCCCCGTTGACCGCCGTGGGCACCAGCCCGCCCAGCGCAATGGCGCGCTTTGCCGCCGCAAGGCAGCGGAAGGTCTCCTCGTCTGCGACATCAAAGGTCAGTGTGCCCAATGTCGCAAAATCCAATTCCGGCGCGGGCCCCTCCACCCGGTCGGGCCAGGTCAGCGCGTACTGGATCGGGATCCGCATATCCGGCACCCCGAGCTGGGCGATGACCGAGTGGTCGGCAAACTGCACCATCGAGTGGATGAAGGTCTGGCGGTGCACCAAGATCTGCACCTTCTCGGGCGGCAGGCCGAAGAGCCAGACCGCCTCGATCAGCTCAAGGCCCTTATTCATCAGGCTGGCGCTGTCGATGGTGATCTTGTTGCCCATGCTCCAGTTGGGGTGGCGCAGCGCGTCGGCGGCGGTCATGCCGGCAAGCTCCGCCTGTGTCTTGCAGAAGAACGGCCCGCCGGAGGCGGTGAGCAGGATCTTGGTCAGACGCTTGGCCGAATGGGGGTCCTGCAGGCACTGGAAGATTGCCGAGTGCTCGCTGTCGACCGGCAGCAGGTGCACC
>CALXBJ010000178.1 GCA_944386515.1 uncultured Pygmaiobacter sp. | reverse complement strand
TGGGAGAGGATGGTGGACTCCAGCGCGACCACCGGCTTGCCCTCGGCCAGCGCCTTCTCGATCTCGGGTGCAATGCAAAGATAGTTGTTCATTGTCTGCTTCCTTTCTGCCGGCCCTCGGGCCGCTGTGTGTTTTTTCGCCCCGCGCAGGCCGCCGGGCGGTTATTCCGTGTCAAACCGCTGCGGTGCCCGGCCTATGCCTCCCGCACCCACAGCCCGTCCCGCTCCACCGTCTCCCAGACGCTCTGGGCGCTGATGTTCGGGTTGATGGTATTCTGATGGCCGACCGTCATCCGCGCCGCGGCGGTGGCGAACAGCAGCATCTTTTCCGCCGGGTACCCCTGCAGCCGGGCGTAGACCATCCCGCCGACAAAGGCGTCCCCCGCGCCGGTGGTGTTCACCACCGCCTCAAGCGGCCCGCCGCTCGCCCGCAGCGCGCGGCCCTCCTCGTCCAGATACAGGCAGCCCTCCTTGCCGAGGCTGACCACGATCCGGGACAGCCCCTGTGCGATCAGCTTTTTACAGGCCTCCCGCAGCCGCTCCGGGGTGTCCACCGGCATCCCTGCAATGATCTCGGTCTCAATCCGGTTGGGCTTGATCGCCCAGCAGCCCGAAAGATGCCCCACCAGCTTGCGGGCATAGGTGGTGCTGACCGGGTCGATGACCACCGGCACCGTGCCGCCGTACCGCTCGGCCACATACTGCAGCACCTCCTCGGGCAGGCCGGCATCCATCACAATCGCCGCCGCGCCGGCCAGCAGCCGGTGGCGCGGGCGCAGGAAATCGACGCTCAGCCGCTGCAGCACCCGCATATCCGACAGCGCCAGCGCCATCTCGCCGTCCGCGTTGTGCAGCGAGAGGTAGGTCGAGGAGGCCGCCCCCGCCGCCACCATAAAATCGCCGGTGTCGATGCCGGCGTCCTCGCACTCCTGCCGGATCTTCTGGCCGTAAAGGTCGTCCCCGACGACGGTGATCAGCCGGACCGACGCCCCCATCCGGGCGGCGTTCTCGCAGATGTTGTGGGTGACCCCGCCCACCGAGGTGCTGATAAAACCGGGGTTGGAATCCTCCATCACCAGCGGCTCCCGGCTGCGCCCCATCAGGTCGATATTCGCCGCGCCGATGCCGACGACATACCGCTCCGCCTCCTCGGCGAGGACATACCCCTTGCCCAGAATATACCCCTTCTTGGACAGATTGGCCAGATGCACCCCCACCGAAGAGCGGGTGATCCCCAGCCGCTTTGCGATCTCCGCCTGCGGCAGCATCGGGTTTTTGCGCAGCAGCGCGATGATCTGGCGTTCCCGCTCGGTCATATTCGCCCCTCCTTTCTTAAATTTTGCTTATCTCCTAAGCATCTACTGAAACTCTATCGGTTTTCGACCGCCGCGTCCATTCGCAGAAGGACCAATCTTTTCGCCGGATTTTCTCCCTTTTTGCCAAAGGCTTCCGCCGGCCTGCAGCCGCGGGCGGCAGAGGGCGCCGCCCGCGCAGAATCGGCGCCCCGCCCCGGTTGCCCCCTGCACGGCGGGGATGGTATAATGGTGCTGCAAAAAAACAAAAAGGGCCGGCGCCCTGCCGGCCCTGTGGGAGGATTGAGAGGATGGATGTCTTTTCGGGCCGTCCGGCCGACTGCGCCGGGCGGGAGGAGGTTGAGCAGCGTTCCTACGACCTGCTGGACCGGCTGGGGATCGACTATCTGCGGGCGGACCACGAGCCGGCGCTGACGATGGAGGACTGCGTCGCCATCGGCCAGGCGCTGGATGCGCCGGTCTGCAAAAACCTGTTTCTCTGCAACCGGCAGAAGACCAGCTTTTACCTGCTCTTGATGGAAGGGGACAAGCCCTTTAAGACCAAGGACCTCTCCGCCCAGCTGGGCATCGCCCGGCTGAGCTTTGCCGACGAGGAGGCGATGGGCCGCCTTCTCGCGCTGCGCCCGGGCAGCGTCAGCCCGCTGGGGCTGGCAAACGACCGGGAAAAGCGGGTGCAGCTGGTGATCGACCGGTCGCTGCTGGCCCACCCGCGGATCGGCTGCCACCCCTGCCGCAACACCAGCGCCGTCGGCTTCTCGACCGACGATTTCCTGCAAAAGCTGCTGCCGGCGCTGGGGCATCCGCCGGTCTATGTCCGGCTGTGACAGGGACGGCGGGCGGGGCGCAGCCGCGCAATCCCCGCAGCGAACCGCAGTAAAAAAAGAGGAGGGCGCGCCCTCCTCTTTTCTCTTTTCTCCGTCCGTTTGAGCAGCGCCCCTCAGCCCCTTGTCGCATAGCTCAGGTCGATCACCGGCCCGAAGGGGTCGACCACCACCCCGGCAAGGTCGGCCGAGAGGTAGAAGTGGTTGGTCTGGAAGGCCAGCGGCGCCACGGCGGCATCCTCCAGCAGCAGCTTTTCCGCCGCCGCCCACTGCGCCAGCTGCGCCGACGCATCGGTGGCGGTCAGCCCGGCGCGCGCCAGCGCGTCAAAGGCCGCGCTTTGGTAGTTCGCGGGGTTTGCCGACTGGTCGGACGCAAACCGTCCCAGCAGCCCCTGCGGCCCCTCCTCGGTCAGGGTCAGGGGCACCAGCGCGATGTCGTAGTCGCCGCTCTCCAGCCGCGCGCTCAGCTCGGCGCGGGGCAGCGCCTCGACCGAGAAAAACGCCGCGAGGCTGCGCTGCCAGCGCTGGTTGATGGCCGTGTAGACCTGCGCCCAGCCCGCCTCGTCGGGGATCAGCACCTTGAGGCCGGACAGCCGCTCCACCCCCAGCTGGCCGAGGCCCTGCCGGTAGAGGGCATAGCTCTGGCTCTCGGCCCGCACCGGGACAAGGTCGCCCGCCTGCCCGCGGTAGCCGCTGCCGTCGATCAGCACCGACGCGCCGGGCACAAGGCCGCCCGCCGCCCGCACCCCCGCGACCGGCGCAAGCTCCTCGTCCGAGAGCCGGGCCATCGCGGCCAACGCCTGCCGGATCGACAGGTTTGACAGCGACTCGTCCCCACAGTTGAACACCAGCGCCCAGACCGTCGCCTCAAACGAGAGGGACGGATAGGCCGCGAGGCTCTCCTCCTCCCCGTCGATCAGCGCGCCGTCCTGCCCGCCTTCCTCCAGCCGCTGGGCGGCGGTCTTCTCCCCGTCGTCCGGCACCAGCCGGATGCGGTTGATGAGCTTCCCCTCATCCCCCACCAGCCGGCGGAGGGTCAGGCCGTTGTCGGCGCTCCAGGAGGTGGCCTGAAACGCGCCGTTGCCCAGAATGTTGTCCAGCGACAGGCCATAGGCCCCCGCCGTCGAGTCGAAAAACGCCTCGTTGCAGGGCATCGCCGCCGCGCCCGCGAGCTTTTTGGGCAGCCCGTCGTCCGGCGTCTTCAGGGTGATCTGCAGCTCGGTATCGGACACCGCCCGCACCCCCAGCGCCGAGGGGTCCTTCTCCCCGGCGAGGATCTCCTCGGCGTTCAGGATGGACAAAAAGCCGTTCGCCGCAGCCGACCCGGTCGCGGGGTCCACCACCCGCTGCAGCGCAAAGACGTAATCGTCCGCGGTGACCGGGATCGAGGTCTCGCCCCCGTCGGAGAACCGGTCGTCGGGATCCAGCGTGAAGGTGTAGACCAGCCCGTCCGCGCTGACCGACACCGCCGTGGCCCGGTCGAGCTGGGGCTGTCCCTCCTCATCGAGCCGGTAAAGCCCCGCAAAGAGGTTTTTCACCGCGGTCAGCTCGGATGCGGTCGAGGCCAGCTGGGGGTCCAGCGTGCGGATCTCGTCCGAGATATAATAGATAAAGTTGACAGTGTCCTTTCCGCAGCCGCACAGCAGCCCCACGCAGCACAGGGCCGCAGCCAGCAGCGCGGCAATCCGTTTGGCCAAACGGATCCTCCTCTCTCCCCGCGCCGCCGGCGGCGGGCCGGCAGGGCGCATCCTTTTTGGTATCTATTATAGTAACGCAAAATCTTTGCTATGTTAACAAAACCGGGTTAAAAAATCGCAGAAACCGCGTATTTTTTTCATTTTCTTCACAAAATTCGCCTTTGCTGCGCCGCGGCCGGGCAAAAAGCAGAGAGAAAGGGGGCGCGCCGATGCGCCGGGCATCGGTGCGCCCCCCTCTTTATCTCTTCGCGAAAGCCGGCCGGCAGCGGGGCAAATGCCCCTCCTCAGGCGGCGCGTTTTTTCAGTTTACAGGTCATACAGCAGGTCGCTGTATCCCGGCATCGGCCACAGGTCGTCCGAGACCAGCTCCTCCAGCCGGTCGCAGGCGACGCGCAGCTCGCCCATCTCGCCGCTGCGGGCCTCATACCACGCGTCGGCCAGCGCCTGCGCCTGCCGCGCGTCCTGATTGCCGATCCGCTCCACCGCGGCAACCAGCGCGTCTCTGGCCGTCTCGACCGCGTTGATCGCGTCTGCCAGCCGGGCGGCCAGACGGTCGGCGGCGCGGCAGCCGGAGCCCCGCTGCTCGGCGTAATAGCCGCTGCGGGCGATCCGGCCCAGGCAGTCAATCGAGGCCGGCAGCACGCTGCGGTCGACCATCTCGAGCATGGTCAGCGCCTCGATGTGGACCGTCTTGCTGTACTGCTCCAGCAGCACCTCGCAGCGGCTGTGGCACTCGCCGGGGGTGAAGATCTTGGTGCGGGTGAACAGCTCGATGTTCTTGGGGTCGATAAAGGTCGACGCCGCCGCGGCCATGTGGTCGAGGCAGGGCAGCCCGCGCCGGCGGGCCTCCTCGGCCCACTCGGCGGAGTAGTTGTTGCCGTTGAAGACCACCCGACGGTGCTCCAGCCAGGAGGTGCGCACGATCTCGCGCAGCGCGGCTTTTTTGTCCTGCGCCTGCTCCAGCCGGTCGGCGAAGCCGCGCAGGGTGTCGGCGACGATGCCGTTGATGACCGCGTTGACCAGGCCGATGCTCTGGGAGGAGCCGACCATCCGGAACTCAAACTTGTTGCCGGTGAAGGCGAAGGGGGAGGTGCGGTTGCGGTCGGCGTCGTCCACCGTGACCAGCGGCAGGCTCTTGACGCCGGTCAGCAGCTTCCTGCGCTCGCCGCCACTGACCTCGTGGCTCTCGGCCAGCGCGTCCATGATCCGCACCAGCGGGTCCCCCAGAAAGACCGAGATCACCGCCGGCGGCGCCTCGTTGCCGCCCAGACGGTCGTCGTTGCCCGGGCAGGTAGCCGACAGCCGCAGCAGGTCGGCGTATTTGTCCACTGCCTCGATCATCGCGGCGAGGAAGAGCAGAAACCGGGGGTTGTTCGCGGGATCCTTGCCGGGCTTGAAGAGGTTCTCCCCCCGGTCGGTGGACAGCGACCAGTTGTTGTGCTTGCCGCTGCCGTTGACCCCGTCAAAGGGCTTCTCGTGCAGCAGGCAGGCAAAGCCGTGGCGCAGCGCGACCTTGCGCATCAGCTCCATCATGATCTGGTTGTGGTCGCAGGCGATGTTCGAGCTGGAAAAGACGCTGGCCAGCTCGTACTGGGCGGGCGCGGCCTCGTTGTGCTCGGTCTTGGCCGGCACCCCCAGCGCCCACAGCTCCTCGTCCAGCTCCCGCATGAAGGCGCGCACCCGCTCGTTGATGCTGCCGTA
>CALXBJ010000177.1 GCA_944386515.1 uncultured Pygmaiobacter sp. | reverse complement strand
CATCCGGCCCAGCGCGCCGCGGCAGCGCAGCGCGGCCCGCCAGAGCAGCCAAAGCCCCGCCGCGCACACCGCCGCAAACGCCGCCGCCGCGAGCAGCCCGAACCGCCAGCCCAGATAGCTCAGCTGCCAGCTGCCGCGGGCAAAGAGCGGCGAGTGGGCAAACCCCTCGGGGTAGGCGGCAAGCGCCCCGCCCAGCAGCGCGGGGTCCATCCCCTGCCCGAGCGGGCGGCTGCAGCGGTGCATCCCATCAAGATAGACCCACAGATACCCCGACCCCTGCGGGTCGGCCGCGGGGTTCAGCCGGACCGCGACCCGCCCCAGCAGGCTGCCCACCGGCGCGCCGCCGAGCTGCAGCAGCAAAAACAGCGCGATTACCGCCCCGCTGCCCAGCACCACCACCCCGGCCGAGAGCCGCGCGCCGAGGGAAAACCAGTCCTTAGCGCAGCACCACAGGCAGAGCGCGAGGCAGCACAGCCCCGTCAGCACCGTCATCTGCAGCTGGACCATCCAGATGCCCAGCAGCAGCCCGGGCAGCACCGCCGCCCCGGCGGTCAGCAGCCCGGCGAGGTACCTCCCCCGCTGGCGGTAGAGCACCGCGGTCCAGACCGGGACAAAGAGCAGCAGCAGCGCGCCGCCCAGCGGGTACCGGCCGGCCGACGGCCGCGCGAGCAGCAGGTAGCCGCCGGCGGCGGCAAGGTAGCAGAAATACACCGCCGCGCAGTGCCGCCCGAGCAGGCTGATGTCCAAAAACCGCGCCGCGAGCAGCAGCACCGCCGCCGCGAGCAGCCCCGCGGCGAGCGCGCCGCCAAAGCTGTCCGCCGCGCCAAGCCAGACCCGCTCATCGCTGACCGCGCCCACCGACCGGCCCAGCGCCCACTGCAGCAGGCTGCCCAGCACCAGCGCCAGCGCGGCGGGCAGCGCGGCCGCCAGCGCAGGCCGGGGCCGGTGCACCCGGTCCAGCTCGCCGCCGACCAGCACCGGATCTCCCATCTCCCGCACCGTCTGCTCCGCCGCGGCATCGGGGTCCATCCCCATCTCACACAGCGCGCGGTATTGGTCCTCGAGATGCCGGGCCAACTCCTCCCGCACCGCCCCGGCGGCGCGGCGGCTGCGCAGCTGGCCTGCCGCCTGATCGAGCCACTCCTCCAGCTTTTTGGGCAGTTTGGGCAGCATCAGCACCGCCCCCCTTCCGCCAGCGGCGCGCGGGCAAACGCCTCGCCCAGCACCGCGTTGACCGCCGCCGAAAGCCGCCGCCACTCCTGCCGGCGCTCTTCCAGCGCCGCGCGGCCCGCGCGGGTGATCCGGTAGTACCGGCGGGGCCGGCCGGGGGTGTCCCCCTCCTTTTCAAAGCTCTCCACCCTGCCCTGCTGCTCCAGCCCGTGCAGGATCGGATAGAGGGTGCCCGCCCGCATCACAAAGGTCTCGTCCGAGCGGCGGCGCAGCTCCTCACTGATCTGATAGCCGTACATCTCCCCCTCGCCCAGCAGCGAGAGCACCAGCAGCTCGGCCGAGCCGGGCAGCAGCGCGCCCTTTTTCGCCATTCTTCTCTCTCCCTTCCCGCCGCGCCCCGCAGGCTTCGCTGCACCCGCGGGACGCGGCATCTTTTTTTGCGGCTGACGCCGCTTTTTATATAGATTATCTATATATTAGTTCCCATTATATATAGATGATCTATCTATGTCAAGCAAAAATCCGGCAAAAGCGGGGCAGACAAAAAGGGCGGCGGGCGGCGAAAAGGGCGGCGCTGCGGGCGGGGCAAAGGGACGGCTCGCGCGGCGAAAAAGGGCGGCGCGGGACAAGCAGCTGGGCAGGGCAAAGGGGCGGCACGGCGGCGACGGCGACATAGCGAAAAAAGAGCGGTGCGGCGGGCCAGCGCGCGGCACAAAAAGATGCACAAAGGCGCAAAAAAAGAGAGCGGACCGCCGCAGCCGCGGCGGTCCGCTCCCGTATTATTTTGGGAAAGAGAAAGGGGTTTTGTTATTTGGACAGGCGCTCCTTGAGGGCGGCCAGCTCGGCGCGCAGCTCGGCGGGCACATGGTCGCCGATCTGGTTGTAGAGCTCCTCGACGCCGTTGGCGTCCTCCATCCACAGGTCCTTATCGACGCTCAGCAGGCCCTTGACGGTGTCGAGGGTGACGTCGCTCAGGCCGGTGATGTCGATGTCCTCGGCCTTGGGCAGGTAGCCGATCGGGGTCTCGACCGCGTCGACCTCGCCCTTGCAGCGCTTGAGGATCCACATCAGCACACGCATATTGTCGCCGAAGCCCGGCCAGATAAAGTGGCCCTCGTCATCGGTGCGGAACCAGTTGACGTGGAAGATCTTGGGGGCCTTGTCGCCCAGCTTGCGGCCCATCTCGATCCAGTGCGCGAAGTAGTCGCCCACGTTGTAGCCGAAGAAGGGACGCATCGCCATCGGGTCGCGGCGGACCACGCCGACGGCGCCGGCGGCGGCGGCGGTGGTCTCAGACGCCATCGAGGAGCCGACATAGACGCCGTGGTTCCAGCCAAAGCTCTGGTAGACCAGCGGGGCGGTCTTGGCGCGGCGGCCGCCGAAGATCATCGCGGTGACAGGCACGCCGGCGGGATTGTTGAACTCCTTGGACAGGCAGGGGCAGTTGACCGCAGGCGCGGTGAACCGGCTGTTGGGATGGGCCAGCTTGCCGCCCTCGGCGACGTACTTCTTGCCGTCAACGGCAAGGCCGGTCCACTCCTGCACATCCTCGGGCGGGTTCTTGTCCAGACCCTCCCACCAGACGGTGTTGTCGGCCAGGTTATGCGCCACGTTGGTGAAGATGGTGCCCTTCATGGTGGTGTGCAGCGCGTTGGGGTTGGCCTTCTCGTTGGTGCCGGGCGCGACGCCGAAGAAGCCGTTCTCCGGGTTGATCGCGTACAGCCGGCCGTCCTCGCCGATGTGCATCCAGGCGATGTCGTCGCCGACGGTCCAGACCTTATAGCCCTTCTTGGCGTAG
>CALXBJ010000176.1 GCA_944386515.1 uncultured Pygmaiobacter sp. | reverse complement strand
AGGAGGCCGAGTTCTTCAGCTTCGGCACCAACGACCTCACCCAGATGACCTTCGGCTTCAGCCGTGACGACGCCGGCAAGTTCCTCGATTACTACTACGACAACAAGATCTACGAGCTGGATCCGTTTGCCCACCTCGATCAGAAGGGTGTCGGCAAGCTGGTCAAGATGGCGGCTGAGCTTGGCCGTGCCACCCGTCCCGAGCTGGGTCTGGGCATCTGCGGCGAGCACGGCGGCGACCCGACGAGCGTCGAGTTCTGCCACAACATCGGTCTGGACTATGTCTCCTGCAGCCCGTTCCGGGTGCCCATCGCCCGTCTGGCTGCCGCGCAGGCTGCGATCAAGAACCCCCGCAAATAAGGGATTTTTGATCTGCTGAGTCCTCCGGCTCATCCCTGTATTTAAATTCGGTCCCGGTCAGGGTTTCTGGCCGGGACCGAATTTTTTTGCCGCTTTTTCGCAGAAGAGAGGGAAAGAGCGTCGCCCCAATAGGCGGCAAGGCTCTGCCGAAAACAAACGGCAGGCCCGAGCGGCGTGCCCGGCAGATGAAAAGGCGGGGGAAAATGCAAACGCGTTATTGACATATGTCAATAACAGTGGTAGGATAGAAGCCGAGCGAAGGCGGCCGGTTTTCACCGCCCTCGACAATCCGCTGCGAAGGGGGCGCTTGCGATGCCAAGGCCGAAAAAATGCCGCAGGGTCTGCTCTGTTCCAAAGGCAGCGGGCTTTTCCCCGCGGTGCGGCGCCGGGGGCCGGCAGCCGGTCGTGATGGCGGTGGAGGAATATGAGGCCGTCCGGCTGATTGACCTCCTCGGCTGCACGCAGGAGGAGGCCGCCGCGCGGATGGAGGTCGCCCGCACGACTGTGCAGGCGATCTATGACGCCGCCCGCCGCAAGCTGGCAAGGGCGCTGGTGGAACAGCGCGGGCTGGAGGTGCGCGGCGGGGAATACCGTCTGTGCCCGCGGGCAGGCGGGGCCTGTCCGCACAGCCGCGCAGGCGGCCGGTGCCATGGACCGTTTGGAGAAAGGGAACAAACAGCACAAGTACAGGAAAGAGGGAGTCAAAACATGAAACTCGCAGTCACCTATGAGAACGGGATGGTATTCGCCCATTTCGGGCACACCGCACAGTTCAAACTGTATGAGATCGAGGAGGGAAAGATCGTCTCGAGCGTCGTTGTCCCCACCGGCGGCAGCGGCCATGGCGCATTGGCCGGCTTTTTGGCCGCGCAGGGGGTCAGCGCCCTGATCTGCGGCGGCATCGGCGGCGGTGCGCGCACCGCGCTGGCACAGGCGGGGATTGCGCTCTATCCCGGGGTTTCGGGCAGCGCGGACGCGGCCGCACAGGCGCTGGCCGAGGGACGGCTGCTCTATGACCCTGCAGCGGAGTGCGCCGACCATGCACATGGGCATGAGCACGGAAGCTGCGGCCATCACGAGCATGGCTGCGGTGAGGATCATCAGGGCTGCGGCGGCCATCACGGCAGCTGCGGCGAGGATCATCAGGGCTGTGCCGGCCGCGGCTGAGCGAAGACGAAACCCGGATAAATCGGAACACCTGAACCAAAAAGGGGGCGGTTCAAAGAACCGCCCCCTTTTTGATTGAGCCGCTGACGCGGCGCGGGTCACCCATCGGTCGCCTCAAATGCGGCCGCGACGATCTCGTCCATGATTTCCCGGGTCATCTGCCCCGGCAGATAGCCCAACACCTTTCCTTCCCGGGTAATCATAAAGGTGGTGGGAAAAGCTGAGATCCCATAATTGGCAAAGACCTCGCCGGTCAGGTCCATTGCCACCGGGTAGGTGTAGCCGTTGTCCGAGAGAAACTGCTCGATCTCGGGCTGGGTCACGTCGGCGCCGGAATAGTCCTCTGAGCGGGGATTCGCGACCGCCAGCACAATCAGGTCCTCGGCATTCCCGCCGTGATCCTCATACAGTGCCTGAATCTCCGGCATCTCCTTCTGGCAGGGCCCGCACCAGGTTGCCCAGAAGTTGAGAAAGACCACCTTCCCCTCATAGTCCGAGAGGGTATGCGTCTCGCCGAACTGGTCCGTCAGCGTGAAATCCGGCGCATCCGGCAGATTGTCCGAACTGCCCTGTGCCGCCGAGGGATCCTGCTGCGTGTCGCCCGAGGAGGTACCGCCCTCTCCGCCGTCGGAAGCAGCGGCACTGCTTGAGACCGAGGTACTACCGCCGGCGCCGCCAAAGCTGGACAGATACCCGGTAATCCCGTTCATCCAGCCGGTAAACATCATCACCCCGATGAGGATGAGCAGCACCCCGCCGGCTTTTACCGTGATCTGCATCGCCCGCTGATGGCGGCGGAAGAGGGCGAGCAGCCGATCGGTGAAGAGGCCCACCGCAAGGAAGGGCAGCACGAACCCCAGTGTGTAGACGCCAATCAACCCAAACCCGGCCGCGGCGCTGGAGGCGGTGGAGGAGAGCAGCAGTACCCCGGTCAGCGCCGGCCCGACACAGGGGGTCCATGCAAAGCTGAAGACAAACCCCAGCAGCAGCGCCGGCAGCGGCCCCATCGCCAGCCGGTCGAGCCGCAGCGGCAGCCGCCGCTCCTGCGAGAGCGCCGCGGAGGGGCCGAACACCCCGAGCTGGTAGAATCCGAGCAGGATGACAAGGATGCCGCCAATCCGGGCAAAGAGGGCGCGGTTGCCCGAAAAGAACCTCCCCACCGCCGAAAAGCCCAGACCCAGCAGGAAAAAGGCGAAGCCGATGCCCAGCACAAAAAAGAAGGTGTTGATGAGGATCCGTCTGCTGCGGCCGGATTCCTCCCCTGCGCCGGAGGCAAGATAGCCCAGATAGAGCGGTACCACCGGCAGCACACAGGGGGAGAAAAAGCTGAGCGCCCCCTGCAGGAAGACGGTCAGAATCAGGATCAGGTCCTGAGATTGCATTGTCATAGAAGACCTCCGTTTTGGGGATAATTTGAGAGAGGAAATCCCGCTGTGGTCCTTTTCTGCGGGCGGGGACAGCGGTTTTTCCCATTGAAAGGGGGACTTGTTCAAAAAAACCGGGGCATCGCGTTTACGGTGTCCCGGTTTTTTTGTTAATCCGTCAAAATTTTTGCCGCTTGACAGTCTCAGTGGTTGGCGTCGATATACCGCTTGATTGCAGAGATATCCCCGTACCGCTCGACCTGACCGTCATGCTCGACGATGAGGGTCGGCGCCTGCTGAATCCCAAAGCTGCGGGCCATCTCGCGGCTCGCGTCATCTGCGTCGGCGACAATCCGCTCAAAGGGCAGGTTCGCCGAATCCAGCATCGCGCCGGCCACCTTGCACTTGGGGCAGCTCGCGGTGGTGAAGAGCATGACCCGCGCATCCCCCGCGTTGCCGGTGGGCGCTGCGGGCGCGGCGGCAGCGGCATTGCTTGCCGGGTGGTGGCCCGGCTTCAGGTGGGAGTTGCCCAGATCATACAGCCGGCGCTCCTTGAACTCCTGCGCCTTGCCGTCGTTCCAGTTCTGTACCGGGCGGTAGTAGCCGGTGATCCGGCTGTAAACCTCGGTCGGCTGGCCGCATTCGGGGCAGGTGTACTGCTCACCCACAAGATAGCCGTGCTTTTTGCAGATGGAGTAGGTCGGCGACAGGGTGTAGTAGGGCAGCGCATAGTTCTCGGCGATGGTGCGCACAAGATTGGCAGCGGCCTTCCAATCGGGCAGTTTCTCGCCGAGGAAGGCGTGGAAGACGGTGCCGCTGGTGTAGAGGGTCTGCAGCTCGTCCTGAATGTCCAGCGCCTCAAAGATATCGGCGGTATAGCCCACCGGCAGGTGGGAGCTGTTGGTGTAGTAGGGCGCGCCGTCCTTGTCGCCGGCGGTGATGATGTCGGGATACCGCGCCACGTCGTGCTTTGCCAGACGGTAGCTGGTCGACTCTGCGGGGGTGGCCTCGAGGTTGTACAGGTCGCCGTACTGCTCCTGATAGTCACTCAGCCGCTCCCGCATATGGTTGAGCACCTCCTTCGCGAACTGCTGCGCCTCGGGGTGGGTCAGGTCCAGCCGCAGCCACTTGGCGTTGAGCGCCGCCTCGTTCATCCCGACAAGGCCGATGGTGGAGAAGTGGTTGTCAAAGCTGCCCAGATACCGCTTGGTATAGGGATAGAGGCCCTCGTTCAGCAGCTTGGTGATGACCGTCCGCTTGACATGGAGCGAGCGGGCGGAGATGTCCATCATCCGGTCGAGACGGCGGTAGAAGTCCGCCTCGTCCGACGCCAGATACGCAAGGCGGGGCAGGTTGATGGTGACAACGCCCACCGAGCCGGTGCTCTCGCCGCTGCCAAAGAAGCCGCCGGACTTTTTGCGCAGCTCCCGCAGGTCCAGCCGCAGCCGGCAGCACATACTGCGCACGTCGCTGGGCTCCATATCGCTGTTGATATAGTTGGAGAAGTAGGGGGTGCCGTATTTCGAGGTCATCTCAAACAGCAGGCGGTTGTTCTCGGTGTCCGACCAGTCGAAGTCGCGGGTGATGGAGTAGGTCGGGATGGGGTACTGGAAGCCACGCCCCTCGGCGTCGCCCTCGATCATCGTCTCGATGAACGCCTTGTTGATCATATCCATTTCCCGCTTGCAGTCCTTGTACTTGAAGTCCATCGGCTTGCCGCCGACAATGGCCTGCTGCTCCGCGAGGTCGGCGGGCACCGTCCAGTCCAGCGTGATGTTGGAGAAGGGGGCCTGCGTGCCCCAGCGGCTGGGGGTGTTCACGCCGAAGACAAAGGATTCGATGCACTGCTTGACCTCATAGTAGGACAGGTTGTCCGCCTTGACAAAGGGGGCCAGATAGGTGTCAAAGGAGGAGAATGCCTGCGCGCCGGCCCACTCGTTCTGCATAATGCCGAGGAAGTTGACCATCTGGTTGCACAGGCTGGACAGGTGCTTTGCCGGGGCGGAGGTGATCTTGCCGGGTACCCCGCCGAGCCCCTCCTCAATCAGCTGGCGCAGCGACCAGCCGGCGCAGTAGCCGGTCAGCATCGACAGGTCGTGCAGATGGATTGCCGCGCTGCGGTGCGCCTCGGCAATCTCCTCGTCATAGATCTCGCTGAGCCAGTAGTTGGCGGTGATCGCACCGCTGTTGCTCAAAATCAGGCCGCCCACCGAATAGGTGACGGTGGAGTTCTCCTTGACCCGCCAGTCGCTGACATTCAGGTAGTCCCCAACCAACTTTTTGTAGTCCAGCAGGGAAGACTTGACATTGCGGACCTTTTCCCGCTGCTTGCGGTAAAGGATATAGGCCTTGGCCACGTCGGCATAGCCGGCGCCGCTGAGCACCGACTCGACGCTGTCCTGAATGTCCTCGACCTGAATCTTGCCCTCGCGGATCTTCGGCTCAAAATCGGAGGTCACCCGCAGCGCCAGCAGATCGATGACACTGGGATGATACTGCTTCTCCAGCGCCTCAAATGCCTTGGTGATTGCAGCGCTGATCTTGCCGATGTCAAACTCCGCCAACGTGCCGTCCCGCTTCACTACCTGATACACATCTCTCGCCCCTTTTTATCTTAAAATGCAGAATACCCTGTTTGTGGATGATGCCCCGTGCCCCGCACGGAAGCCGAACAGACAAAAGCCCGCCTGACGCGATCTGAATACAGCATACCACGCCGGACAGGGCAAGTCAATATTTAGAATTATTATTTTAAAAAATACTATATGTAGTGTTTTTTGGAGAGGAAATTTCCGGAAAAATCATAAAAGAGGAAACGGCGGCATCCGGAAAAAGGCCCGCGCACAAGCGGCTAACGGCCCTCCCTCAGACCCCCCTCAGCTCGACCGACGGCATCCGGCGGCGCGCCGCCGCGGCGAACCGCTCCATCTGGTCTTTCGGCGCGGCGCACAGGCCGGCAGAGATCAGGTCGCCCGAATCGACAAACCCCTGCAGAAAATACCGCTTTGCCCCGGCGAGCCAACAGCCGATTGCCTCAAAATCCGCCTCGGTGTGCAGCTGTGCCACCACCGTGGTGCGGAATTCATAATCCACTCGCCCCTCCAGCAGCAGCGCGGCGCTGCGCTCCACCGGTGCGGTGTCAAACCCCGGGACCCCGACCGTTTCGGGATAGCGGGGAAGGGCGTTTTTGATGTCCATCGCGACATAGTCGACCGCGCCGGCCTCAATCAGCGCGGCGAGCCGGTCGGGGAAGCAGCCGTTGGTGTCCAGCTTGACCGCATACCCCATCTCCCGGATGCGGCGGATCAGATCCTCGGTCCCGGGCCAGAGCAGCGGCTCGCCCCCGGTGATGCAGACCCCCTGCAGCACCCCTTTGCGCTTAGCCAGAAAGGCGAACAGCTCCTCCTCGCCGATCTCTGGGTCCTCTCCCGCCCGTTCGGGCAGCACAAGACTGGCATTGTGGCAGAACGGGCAGCGCAGATTGCATCCCTCCAAAAACACCGTGCAGGCCAGTTTTCCGGGATAGTCCAGCAGTGTCAGCTTCTGCAGCCCCGCGATTCTCATCTTTGTGTCCTCCTTCCGCGGCGCGCTGCGCCGCATGATCTGCGGAAAAACGGCTTTTCGCAGATGCCGCGCAGGTTGTTTTTTGCGCCGGCACGGGCCTTTTGTCGTCCGGTTATCCGCAGGCCGTCTCAGGCCGAATGGCGGCTGTCCGCCGCTGCGGCCGGTCAGGGGCAGCTCTCGCCCGGCAGATACCGGATCTCCAGCCTGCGGGAAAAGGGCGGATGGATCTCCCCGGCAATCAGCTGCAGCAGCAGCCGGAAGCACTCCGCCGCCATCTCCTCCATCGGGCTGGGGACCACCGACAGGCTGGGCCAGGCGTACTGCTGTGCCTCCCGGTCGCCGTTGCCCACCGAGATGATCTTCAGCTCCTCCGGCAGCAGCACCCCGCGCTGATGCAGCCCCCGCAGCGCTCCCAGCGCCAGCGCATCGGACGCGCAGAACACGCAGTCCGGCCGGCCTGCGGGATCCCCCAGCAGCGCCGGCACCGCGCTGCAGCCGCCGGCCATCGAGTTCTCCTGCTGCAGCACCGGCCCCACCGCCAGTCCCAGCCGGCGGCAGCTGCCGATAAAGCTGTCGTTGCGCAGCTGCATCCCGTAAAAGACCGAGTCCGCGCTGAGCACCGCCGCACGGCGGCATCCCGCCGCGGCAAACCGCTGCGCCGCCAGCGCGCCGATCTTCTCATCATCCACCCGCACCCCGCAGTAGGACGGGCTGTCCCGGTTGTACAGCACCACCGGCATCATCAGCTTGGCCTGCTCGAGCCAGCGCAGGTCCTCCTCCGAGGCGTTGCAGACGATCGCCGCGTTGAAGGCGGACAGCGATACCAGACTGCGCTCCTCCCGCAGCCGGCCGCAGGTGTAGGGATGGATCAGCAGCTCGTGTCCCTCTCCCTGCGCCTCGATCTCCCGGCGCAGCCCGCGCAGGAACCGGACCATCATCGGCGCGCGGAAGTCCTCCGCCCAGAAGACGGCAATCACCAGCCCGCCGCCCGCCTGCGGATCCCGCAGCCGCCGGGCCGACAGGTTGGGCCGGTAGCCCAACACCCGTGCCGCCTCCAGCACCCGCTGGCAGGTTGCCTGCGGGATGCCGCGCTCCGGCGCCTTGCCGCTCAGCACAATCGAGACCGTGCTGGGGGACAGCCCGGTATACGCCGCCAGTTCCTTGATGGTGGCCATCCGCTCTCCTCCTCCTGCCGGCAGGGCCGGCCCTTTGTCAAAACCGCTGTATGCGTCTATTAAATTATAGAATACCTCACAAAAATTGCAACCGCCCATTGACATTTCGCGGCGGCGGAAGTATGCTTTGATCGGCAAGTACAACGTATTACTAAAACGTAATACTTGTTGAAAAAGACCTGCCGGCGCACCGGCGGGGGAAAGAAGGGTTGTCGATGAAAAAGATTGCAATCGGCGGCGGCCAGGGCTTTTGGGGCGACTCAAACGACGCGGCGATCCACCTGATGCGGCACGGCCAGATCCAGTATCTCGGCTGCGACTATCTGGCGGAGCTCACCCTCTCGATCATGGCCCGGCAGAAGCTGAAGAACCCTGCCGCGG
This sequence comes from uncultured Pygmaiobacter sp., assembly GCA_944386515.1. Taxonomy (GTDB): domain Bacteria; phylum Bacillota; class Clostridia; order Oscillospirales; family Ruminococcaceae; genus Pygmaiobacter. The sequence continues at coordinate 4,967 of CALXBJ010000176.1, read as the reverse complement.
GCTATGCCCGCGACTTTATCGGGCTGATGCGGGAGGCGGGCGCCGACGCGCGCCGGCGGGGCATCCGGGTCATCACCAACGCGGGCGGCATGAACATTCAGGGCGCGGTGGACGCGCTCGCCGCCGAGATGAAGGCGCAGGGGCAGACCGGCTACAAGATTGGGTATGTGCTGGGGGATGAGCTCAGCGACCGGATCGACGAGCTGCGCGCCGAGGGGGTCACCTTTGAGAATATCGACGAGGTGGGCAACTTCGACGAGATCCGCCCCAAGATCTTCAATGCGAACGTCTATTTCGGGCATGAGGCGATTGTCGACTGCCTCGAGCAGGGGGCGGACACGGTGCTCTGCGGCCGGGCGGCGGACAGCGCGATGTTCCTCGCGCCCTTCGTCCACGAGTTCGGTTGGGCGGCGGATGACTGGGACAACCTCGCGCGGGGCATTATGGCCGGCCATCTGCTGGAGTGCGGCGGCCAGGGCTCGGGCGGCAACTTTGAATACGGTTGGCGGGATGTGCCGGATATGGACAATCTCGGCTTCCCGATTGCCGAGATCAGCCCGGACACCTTTGAGATCACCAAGGCAGACGGCTGCGGCGGCCTGATCTGCGAGCAGAGCTGCAAGGAGCAGTTCCTCTATGAGGTCCATGACCCCGCGAACTATCTGACCCCCGACGTCAACGTCGACATCAGCCACGCCACCCTGACCGGGGTGGGCGAGAACCGGGTGCGGGTCGGCGGCATCAAGGGCAAGCCCCGCCCCGATACCCTCAAGCTCTCGATCGGTTACCACGCCGGCTACAAGGTGGTCGGGATGCTCAGCTTTGCCTGGCCCGACGCCTATGAAAAGGCGCAGTACGCCGCGGAGATCCTCCGCAAAAAGATGCAGCGCAAGGGCCTCAAGGCCGAGGATGTGCACATCAGCTATATCGGGCTCAACAGCCTGCATCTCGGGGTTGCCGACATGAGCGAGCAGATGACCCGCAACATCAACGAGGTCGTGCTGCGGATCGCCATCCGCACCAAGGAAAAGGAGGAGGCGGCCAAGCTGATCCCCGAGATCGCGCCGCTGCAACTCAACGGCCCTCCGGGCGCCAGCTTCTTCGGCGGGCGCGCCCATGTGCAGGAGGTCATCGGCCTGTGGCCGACCCTGATCCCGCGGGATGCCCTTCGGCTGACCACCCATATTCTGGAGGTGAAATGAGATGGCAGAGGTCTATCTGAACCAGATTGCGCACGGACGCAGCGGGGACAAGGGGGACACCAGCAATGTCTGCATCTTCGCCCGCAAGCCGGAATACTACGAGATCATCCGCCGCGAGGTCACGGTGGAGAAGGTGCGCGCCTACTTCGGCGATATGGTGAAGGGGGAGATCACCCGGTATGAGGTGCCGACCCTGAACGGATTCAACTTTGTGATGAAGCACGCGTTGGGCGGCGGGGCGACCTTCTCGCTGCGGCTGGACAGCCTCGGCAAGTCGATGGGTTCCGCCTTCATGCGGATGAAGATCCATCTGGAGGAGGGCGAGGGGGATGTCTGAGCACCGCGCGCTGGAAAACCTGACCGTCCTCGACCTGACGCGGGTGCTTGCGGGGCCGTTTTGCACCATGATGCTGGCCGACATGGGCGCGCGGGTCATCAAGATCGAGATGCCCGCCACCGGGGACGATACCCGCGCCTATCCCCCCTTCCGGCAGAACCGGGAGGGCAGGCGGGAGAGCCTTTACTTCGCCAACATCAACCGGAACAAATCCGGCCTGACCCTCAACCTGAAGTCGGAGGAGGGGAAGGAGGTCTTCCGGCAGCTGGTCAAACAGGCGGACATTGTGGTGGAAAACTACCGCCCCGGCGTGATGGACCGGCTGGGGCTGGGCTATGACGAGCTGAAAAAGATCAATCCCCGGATCATCTACGGCGCGGTGAGCGGCTTTGGCTGCTATGGGCCTTATCACCTGCGGCCGGGCTGTGACATCCTCGCGCAGGCGATGGGCGGCATGATGGCGATCACCGGCGCGCGGGGCGGCGAGCCCACCCGTGCGGGCAGTGCGCTGGGGGATATCCTCGGCGGGCTGCATCTGGCCATCGGCATCCTCGCGGCGGTCAATGCCCGCACCGTCACCGGGCGCGGGCAGCGGGTGGACATCTCGCTGATGGATGCGGTCATTGCCGCCACCGAGAACACCGCAATCAAGTATCTCGAGTCCGGAGAGATCCCGCCCCGGATGGGCAACCGGTACGCGGCGGTCTCCCCCTATGACAGCCTGCGCTGCAAGGATGGTGTGGTGATTGTCGCCTGCGGCAACCAAAAGCTGTTCGCAAAGCTCTGCAATGAGATCCTCGGGATGCCGCAGCTGGTCGATGACCCTCGGTTTGTCGATATGCCCGGGCGCCTTGAGCATCAGGACGACCTCAAGGTATTGATCGAGGACTGGCTCGCCGACAAGACGATGGAGCAGGCGACCGAGATCCTGCTGGCCCACGGCATTCCCGCCGGGCCGATCCTCGACATCAGCCAGATCCTCGCCGACCCCCATGTCAAGGAGCGGGAGATGTTCGTCGAGATGGAGCATCCCACCCTCGGGCCGATCACGGTCAACGGCTGTGCCATCAAGCTGATGGACACCCCCGGTGAGGTGCGTCGCCCCGCCCCCGCGCTGGGGCAGGACAACGGGGAGGTCCTCTCCTCGCTGGGCTATACGCCGGACGAGATCGCCCGGATGGCGGCCGACGGGGTGATCTGATTTCGCTTTTTGGGAGAGAACCGGCGGGCCGGGCGCACTGCGCCCGGCCCGCCGTCTGTACCCGGTTTGCCGCTCTGCCCTGCGGGGCGGCGGCCGGATGATTCAAAAGGAGGGCTTCTTTAGTATGGAAGAAGAACAGCTGCTCGCGCGGCTGCAGCGGGAATTTGACGCGCTGGGGGAGGCGGATTTTGCCGCTGCCCCGCCCTACGAGACGACGGTTTTGGCCGACGACGGCATCCCGCTGCGCACCGTCGTCACCCTGCCCGACACGGCGGGGCCGTTCCCCACCGTGCTGATGCGCAGCTGCTACCCGCAGTCGGAGGCGCAGTACCGGCTGACTGCGCGGGAGTATGCGCGGCGAGGGTTTGCCTTCGTCTTTCAGTTCTGCCGTGGCACCGGCGGGTCGGGCGGCGTGTGGGAGCCGAATGTCAATGAGCGGGCGGACGGCCTTGCCACCGCACGCTGGCTGGCGGACCAATCCTTTGCCGGACCCTGCGGCTATCTGGGCTGCTCCTATCTCGCCTTTACCGGGTGGATCATGGCGGACGCGCTGCCGGACTGCTTTCGCACCCTCTACCTGACCCACTACGGCACCGACCGGTTTGCCTCCGCCTATCAGGAGGGGATGTTCCGGCAGGATATCCTCACCGGCTGGGCGATGGGCAACGCCGGCTTCCCGGTGACCGCAGACTATCTGGACAGCTGCCGCTACCGGCCCCAGCTGGAGGTGGACGAGGCGCTGTGGGGCGGCCGTCTGGACTGGTACCGCGACTGGATCACCCACACTGACCCCGATGACCCTTATTGGAACGAGGGGCTTTGGGGACAGCTGAGGGGCATCCCCGGCCGGCTGCGGCTGCCGGTCTATATCGGCAGCGGCTGGTACGACCACCATCTGGGCAGCACGGTGCGGGGCTACCGGGCGCTCTCGCCCGAGGCGGCCGCCCACAGCGTGCTGCGGATCGGGGGATGGAACCATTCGTTTGAAAACTGCATCCCCGGAAAGCCGGCCGTCCATCTCGAGAACAGCGACACCGCCAGCGCGTTCGACTGGTTTACGAGGATCCTCAAGCGGGGCGAGCTGCCCCGCGGCGAGGTGCTGCTCTACAACATCGGCGCCGACCGCTGGGACCGCTTTGACCGGATGCCCGGGGCGGGAGAGCGCACCCTGCAGTTCTTTTTGCGCGGGGCGGACCGGGCGCTTGCCGGCAGCCCCGCGCCGGCGGAGGATCTGCCGGTGCGCTACCGGTATGACCCGGAGCACCCGGTCCCAAGCCACGGCGGGGAATCGCTCTTCACCACCCGCGAGGGGATCGGCAGCCTGCTGCAGCCGGGGCCGAACTGGCGGGAGGATGTCGTCAGTTTTGTCTCGGCGCCGCTGGATGTGCCGCTGTGGCTCTGCGGTGAGATTGCGGTCCGGCTGGCGGTCGCGAGCGACTGCCCCGACACCGCCTTTACCGCCACCCTGATGGAGATCTCGCCCGACGGCGAGGCCCGCAACATCCGCGGCGGCATCACCTCGCTGGCCTACCGCAACGGTGCGCCGCACCGGCTGGATTATTGCCCGGGCGAGCGGGTGGAGGTGACAGTCCGGATGTGGCCGGTCAGCTGGACCGTCGCCCCCGGCTGCCGGCTGCGGCTGGATGTGTCGAGTTCGAACTTCCCCGAGTATGCCGCCCATCCCAACCGCGCCGGTGGCTGGGCGCTGCAGCGGCAGAGCAGCATCGCGTCCCAGACCCTCTTCGGCGGTGAATTGATCCTGCCCAGTGCGGGGGAGTGATCCCGCAAAATCGATTTTTTAAAGCGCCGTATTTTGCCCGGCTTTGCGCAAAAAATGAACCGCCAAACGCAAAGCGGCGTGCCGCGGCCCGGTCCGGCAGGCTTGCCGCCTTTGGCTGCTGACCCTCTTGACAACCGGAACGAGGCAGGGTAGACTGGAAGCAGAACAAATGCGAGGAGCAGGTCAGCGGCCTGCGCCATCACCGTCTCAAGAGAGCTGCCGGTAGGTGCGAGGCAGCGGCGGCGGCGCGGGTCTATCCCCTGTGAGCAGCAGGCCGAACCGGACAAGTAGGCCCAGCCGGCAGCCCGCCGTTATCCGGGCGCCCGTTGATCGACGGGGTGAGCGGCCGCGCGCAGCGCGGCAATGAGAGTGGTACCGCGGAGCAGACAGCTTCGTCTCTCGCCTTACGGCGGCAGGCGGAGCTGTTTTTCTTCCCGCCGCCCAGAA
>CALXBJ010000175.1 GCA_944386515.1 uncultured Pygmaiobacter sp. | reverse complement strand
ATCGCGACCTTGCCGCCGATCGAGGAGTCGATCTGGCTGAGGGCGGTGGTGGGGATGTTGTAAAAGTCGATCCCCCGCATATAGCAGGCGGCGGCAAAACCGGCAAGGTCCCCCACGACCCCGCCGCCCAGCGCGACGACGCAGTCGGCGCGGGTAAAGCCCTCCCGCAGCAGGGTGCGCAGCAGCCGCTGCAGCATCCCGAAACGCTTGGTTCGCTCGCCCTGCGGCAGACGCGCGATGACCGGCGCGGTGCACTGGCGGGCAAGGCGGGCGGCATACTGCCGCGGCACCCCGCTGTCGGTGACGATCAGCACCCGGCAGTCGAGCGACAGCAGCGTCCCCGCGCGGTCCAAAAGGCCGTTTTCCAGCAGGATATCATAGCTGTCCGCCCCGATCTCCATCCTCAATTGTTCCATCCGGCATCCCCTCTCAGAAAAGTCGAAAAAAAGCGGCGGCCCGCTCTGTGCAGGCCGCCGCAGTTTCAGCAAAAGGTGAAAATCACCGCTCGTTCAAACCGTTTCCGCGCAGCACAGAGTTGACCTTGCTAAAGTAGTAAGCAAAGCCAAAGCTAAAGTAATAGGCCGCGCGGGGGTTGAACTGCTGCATGGTGTCTCTCCTTAAAATCAACGGATTGGTAACAGTATAAAAGAATCGCGGGCGAATGTCAACGGAAAATTTGGCCCGGCAGACAGCCTTCGCCCCTCACACCTGCGCGCCGCCCTGCCAGCTGCCCAGCAGCTTGAGCTGGCTGCAGGCGCCGGAGAGCGCCTCCAGCATCTGAACGGCCTGCGGCGAGGCGGGGTCGCCGACCACCTCGGCATAGAAATAGTACTGCCAGGGAAGCTCCTTCATCGAGCGGGAGCGGATGCTCTCGAGGTTGAACCCCCGCCCGCCGATGATCTGCATCGCCTTGGCCAGCGCGCCCGCGTCATGCCGCACCGTAAAGACCAGCCCGAACCGGTCGCCGCCGGCCGGTTTGGTCTTGGAGATCAGGATGAACCGGGTCACGTTCTGGGCGCTGGTGTTGATGTCCGGCACGAGGATGGACAGCCCGTACAGCGCGGCGGTATCGGCGCTGGCGATGGCGGCCTTGGCCTTGTCCCCGCTCTCGCTGACATATTTTGCCGCTAAGGCGGTGTTGGGGTAGGGGATGACCTCGAAGGAATGGCCGGACAGCCATTCCTGACACTGGCTGATCGCCTGATGGTGGGAGTAGACCTGCCGGAGGTCCTCCATCCGCGCGCCGGGCAGCGCCAGCAGGTTCTGGCGGATATCCAGATCATACCGCCCGATGATATAGCAGTCATACCGCCACAGCAGGTCCAGCACCTCGCCGACCTCGCCGGTGTAGGAGTTTTCAAACGGGACGACCCCGACGTCCACCGCGCCGCTGTGCACCGCGGCAAAGACCTCCTCAAAGGTCACAAAGGAGCGCTGGGTGCGGCCCGGGTAGACGCGGGAGGCCGCGATGTGGGAAAAGGCCCCCTCCACCCCGGGGTACCCCACCCGGAAGCTTTCCAGCTGCCGGGACTGGTAGTCGCGGGAGACCTCCATCAGCTTTTCCAGCACCCGGGTATAGTACTCAGCCAGCGCGGGGTCGCTCAGCCGCGCGCCGCCGCGGGCGATGACCTCCTTTTCCCGGGCGGCGTCCAGCACCGGCAGCCCGTGCGCCCGCTTGTACTCCAGCACCCTGCGCACCGCGGCCATCCGCCGCTCAAACAGCGCGGCCATCTCCGCGTCCACCTGATCGATCTCGCTTCGCGCCTGCTGCAGCTCATCCATTCGACCCAGCCCCTTCTGTTTTGGTATATGCCTTGTATTATAGCAACCATTCCCGCTGCGGCGCAAGCCCCGCGCCGTATATCCCGCCCCCCGCGCGGCAAAATAGGGAAGAGGTGATAGGATGAGAGAAGAACGAAACCCCACCCCGATGCCCGCAGGGGAACAGAGCACCCTCGAGCGGTTTGTGCGCCATGAGACGGAGCACCGGCCGAACGCGGTGTCCGGCCGCGCGTCTAAAGCGGGGGGCAAAAAGCAGGCGTGGCCCGTGCCCGACGCAGAGTCGTCAGGGCAGAGGATGCAGCAGCCGGACGCGGCGGAAAATAGCCTTTCCTCCGCCCGGCGGGCCGCCCGCGCGGTGCGGGAGGGGGCGCTGCACGGCGCGCTCTACTATGCCGGGGCAGAGCAGCCGCCTCAGCTGCGGGACGGCCGGTATCAAGAGAGCGAGGACACGGTACTCGCCAAGATGAACAGCAAGGAGAATTTCCCGCAGGGGTGAGCGGCCGCAGGGCCGCGGCGGGGCGAAAGGCGGGCGGCGCCCGCCTTTTGCTTTTGTGAAGCAGATGCGCTTTTTGTGCAATGAGTCAAAAAACGTGGCATTCGGCCGGTCGGGATGCTATACTGGATAAAACGCGATTGCTTCAGGGAGGTGCCCCACCCATGATGAACGACCCGCTGATCCTTGCCATGCTCGGCACAGGGTTTACCTTTGCCACCACCGCGCTGGGCGCGGCTGTGGTCTTTTTGGTCAAAAAAGATCTCTCCCCCGCGCTGCACCGCAGCCTGCTGGGATTTGCCGCCGGTGTGATGATCGCCGCCTCCATCTGGAGCCTTTTGATCCCCGCGCAGGAGCAGGCGGTGCAGCAGGGCCAGCCCGAGTGGCTGCCCACGACGCTGGGCTTTTTGGCGGGCGGGGCCTTTTTGTTTGTGCTCGACCATCTGCTGCCGCATCTTCACCCCGGGGAGGAGCAGCCCGAGGGGATGCCCTCCGGCTTTCGGCGCACCACCCTGCTGATGCTTGCGGTGACGCTGCACAACCTGCCGGAGGGGATGGCGGTCGGCCTTGCGTTTGCGATGGCGGCGGGCGGCGCGCAGAGCGCGGTTCCGCTGGCCGGTGCGGCGGCGCTGGCGCTGGGCATGGGGCTGCAGAATATGCCCGAGGGGGCGGCCATCTCGCTGCCGCTGTACAAGGAGGGGTTCAGCCGCCCGCGCGCTTTTCTCTACGGCGCGCTGTCCGGCGTGGTGGAGCCGCTGGGCGGGCTGATTGGGGTGCTGCTCGCGGTGACCATGGCCCGGGTGATGCCCTATCTGCTCTCCTTTGCGGCGGGGGCGATGATCTATGTCGTGGTGGAGGAGCTGGTCCCGGAGGCGAACGGCGGCGGCCACGACCACGCGGGGGTCATCGGCTCGATGCTGGGCTTTGCGCTGATGATGCTGCTGGACACCGCGCTCGGCTGAGCGCGGGCGGCTGTTTTTTTCGCTCTGGTACTTTTTTCTTTTTTTGCACCGTGGTATACTGGAGATATCAAAAGCAAAGGTGGAAACGCTATGTCGAATATCTGGCATGATATCAACCCCTCCCGCATCAACCCGGACAATTTTATCGCGGTGATCGAGATCGGAAAAGGCTCTAAGAATAAGTATGAGCTGGACAAGGAGACCGGCCACATCATTCTGGACCGGATCCTCTATACCTCTACCCATTACCCGGCAAACTACGGCCTGATCCCCCGCACCTATGCGGAGGACGGGGACCCGCTGGACGTGCTGGTGGTCTGCAGCGAGAACATCCTGCCGATGAGCCTTGTGCGCTGCTACCCCATCGGGGTGATGTCGATGATGGATTCCTGCAAGCGGGACGAAAAGATCATCGCGATCCCGTTTGAGGACCCCACCTATAACGAATACAAGGACATCAGCGAACTGCCCACCCATATCTACAATGAGATGCGGCACTTCTTCACCGTCTACAAGAGCCTGGAGGGCAAGGAGACGGTGGTCAACGACGTCGCGGGCGCCGAGGAGGCGCGCCGGGTGATCCAGGAGGCGCTGGACGCCTATATTGAAAAGTTCTGCCGCTGAGGGACAGAGCGGGCAAAAAATACAGCAAAAGCAGGGCGCCCTTTGGGAAAACATCTCAAAGAGCGCCCTGCTTTTTATCTTTTTGAGAGGGAAACGGCCGCGCGGACCGTCCGCCCATCAGCGGCGCCGGACCGCGCGAGCAGCCTCCCCTTTCCGGGAAAAAGGCCGTTACAGGTCGGTCTCCATCAGCCGGCCCAGCGCGCAGATAAACAGGACCAGCGCCTCCATCAGCTTATCGACGGGGAAGCCCTCGTTTGCGGCGTGGATCGGCCCGGCAAAGGGGGGATACTCCATTGTCTCGTCCTCGATGCCGAAGCTCACCGCGTTGGGCATACACCGGGCATAGGTGCCGCCGCCCATGGTGAAGGGGGCATCGTCCTTGCCGGTCAGCTCGCGGTAGGTGCCGCGCAGCGCGAGGATCGCGGGGGAGTCCGGCTCGATGTAGAACGGGGGATTGAAGCTGACCTTTTCCAGCCGCATCCCGGCGGTTTTTGCCCGCTCGGCCAGCCGCGCGGCGATCTCCTCGCCGGTGATCGAGGTGGGGTAGCGGCAGTCGAGGTTCTGGGTCAAGACGCCGTCCTTCATCCAGATCTGTCCGCCGATGATGGTCAGCGGGGTGAAGATGCCGTCCTGCGAGGCGATGCCCAGCTTTTCCCCGTCGTGGGAGACGGCGAGGTCCCGCACCAGCTCCAGTGCAGCCCGCTCGGCGCCGGCGACCGCCGAAAGGCCGAGCAGATAGGCCGCGATCATCCCGATCGCGGAGCGGGACCCCTCGGGGGTCGAGGCGTGGGCGGCGATGCCGACCGCCTCAATCCGGGCGCCCTCGGGGCAGGCGGTCACGGAGATCCCCTCCGCCGCGGGCAGCTCGGAAGGCGCCAAGCGGACCAGCGCCTCGGCGTGGTCGGGCACGACATTGTGGGCGAAGCCGCCGCCAAAATCCAGCAGCACCCCGCCCAGCGGGGCGCTGACAAACTCGCCGGCAAAGCCGCCCTTTTCCCCGTTGCAGACCGGGAACGCGCCGTCCGGCGTAAACGCGAAATCGGGCGCGCGGTGGGCGGCGAGATACTGCTTGAGATCCCGCATCCCACACTCCTCATCGGTGCCCAGCAGCACCTCGATGCCGTGCCGCGGCCGCTCGGGCTGCAGCGCGAAGAAGCGGGCCGCCCACAGCGCCAGCACGGCGGGCCCCTTGTCATCCACCACCCCGCGGCCAATCAGCCAGCCGTCGGTTTGGGTGAGGGTGTAGGGGTCACTGTTCCAGCCGCCCCCCTCCGGCACAACGTCGAGGTGGGCGACGATGCCGACGGTCTTGTCCCCGCTGCCCGGTACAGAGGCGCGGCCGAGAACCTCAAAGTCCTCACACTGCAGCCCCATGCCGGCGGCGATCTCCAGCGCCGCCGTCAGCGCGCTGCGCGGCCCCGGGCCAAACGGCGCGCCGGGCGCCGCCTCGCCCCCGACGCTCTTGATTGCCACCAGCCGGGCGATGTCGGCGATAATCTCCTCCTGATGCTGCTGCACAAAACGGCGCGCCTGCGCCTGCAAAGACGAATACTCCATTTTGCTCTCCCCCTATCCTTGGAAAATCACTCCGACCATTATAGCATCCCGCGGCGGGAAGGACAAGAAAGGCGGCGCGGTTGCAACCGGCGCGCCGGTTGGGTATAATACCAAAAAAGACGGCGCGGGTCGGCGCAGCGCCGTTTTGCCGGGCCGTTGCGCCGGGCAGGGGAGGGGAACACGCGGATGAGCTTTTTCAAAAAAAGAGATCTTCTGGTGCTGGCGGGGCTGCTGGTGCTCGCTGCGGGGATTGCGCTGTTTTATCTTGTGCGCCCCGCGGGGGTGCGCGCAGTCGTGACGGTGGAGGGCGGCGCGACCAGAGAGATCAGCCTCTCACAGGACGGCATCTATGAGATCGAGGACGCGGCGCTGCCGGTTACCTTGGAGGTGCGCGATGGAAAAATCAGGTTTGTCGACTCGCTGTGCCCCGACCATCTGTGCGAGAGGTTTGGCTTTATCGGCAATGAGGGGGAGTATGCAATCTGTATGCCGGCGGGGGTTGCGGTGACCATCTCAAAATAGCAGGATCGTGGGAAGATGAAGAAGTTTTTAGCCAATCCGGCTAAAAACTTTTTTGCTTTTTGTGCATCATTACGTTTTTTGATTGCGGCATTACAAAAACTATACCACCTGCTTACAAAAGGATGGTATACTGAACTTGTATGCGGAGTTTGCCGGTTTTAGTCGAAACGGGCCGGCTTCTCACACTATCGAAAACGGGGGATATCATGGATATTTTTTCGGTAATCTCACTGGCGGGCGGCATTGCGCTGTTCCTGTACGGCATGAGTATTATGGGCTCCGGCCTGGAAAAGCTGGCGGGCGGCAAGATGGAGGGCATCCTCAAAAAGCTGACCTCCACCACCGTGATGGCGGTCATCTCGGGCGCGGTGCTGACCGGCCTGATTCAGTCCTCGGCGGCGACGACCGTTATCGTCATCGGCCTTGTAAACTCCGGCATCATGCAGCTGCCGCAGGCGATCGGCGTCATCATGGGCGCCAACATCGGCACCACCGTCACCGGCCAGATCATCCGCCTTTCGGATCTGGGCGGGGACAACCTCTTTTTGCAGCTGCTCAAGCCCACCACGCTGGCGCCGGTCTTTGCGTTTATCGGCGCAATCCTGTTCGTCTTTTTCAAGGCGCCGGGCAAGCGGAACATCGGGCAGATCCTGGTCGGCTTCGGGGTGCTGTTCACCGGTATGTTCACCATGGAAAATGCGGTCGCCCCGCTCAAGGACAGCCCGCTGTTTTTGGAACTGTTCTCCAGCCTGCAGAACCCGATCCTCGGCATCCTCGCCGGCGCGCTGGTCACCATCGCGATCCAGAGCTCCTCGGCTTCGGTGGGCATCCTGCAGGCGCTGTCCACCACCGGCGCGGTGACCTGGGGCAGTGCGATCCCCATCATTCTGGGCCAGAACATCGGCACCTGCTCCACCCCGCTGATCGCCTCGATCGGCGCGTCCAAGGGGGCAAAGCGGGCAGCGTTTGTGCACCTGTATTTCAACATCATCGGCACGGTGATCTTCATGTCGGTGCTCTACGGCATCCGCTACACGGTGGGGGTCCCGTTCTGGAACGACGTGATGAACCGCGGCGACATCGCGAACTTCCACACCTTCTTCAACGTGGTGACCACCCTGCTGTTCATCCCCTTCACCAAGGTGCTCGCGCGGCTCGCCACCCTCACCATCCCCGACAAGGGGGACGAGGCGCTGGACAACGAGATGCCGGTGCTGGACGAGCGTCTGTTCGGTTCCCCGGCGGTTGCGATCCAGCAGGCGCACGGCGCTGTGGAGAAGATGGCAAGAAACGCGCGGCTCAACTACGAGGTGGCGGTGCCGCTGCTGTACGACCACAATCTGGAGACCATCGCGCAGGTCAATGCGCGTGAGGATATCGTAGACAAGCTGGAATACTACATCGGCAACTATCTGGTCAAGATCGCCGACCGGGAGCTGTCCGAGACCGAGAGCCGCAAGGTCTCCGACCTGCTGGCCTATATCACCGAGTTCGAGCGGATCGGCGACTATGCCATCAATGTGGTGGAGCGCAGCGGCGAGATCTTCGACAAGGAGATCACCTTCTCCGAGTCGGCGCAGTATGAGCTGAATGTGCTCGACGAGGCGATCAAGGAGATCATCCATCTGGCGGAGAAGAGCTTCCGGCACAGCGACGCCGAGCTGGCGGCGAGTGTGGAGCCGCTGGAGGAGACCATCGACAGCATCTGCGAGCTGCTGCACAGCCGCCACATCGAGCGGCTGCAGAACGGGCAGTGCGCCATCCGCAGCGGTGTTGTCTTCCTCGAGGTACTGACCAATCTGGAGCGGATCGCGGACCACTGCTCCAACATCGCAGCCAGAGTTATCGGCAATGAGAACGACGACGGCGATTTCGACGCGCACGAGATGCGGCGCAAGCTGCACGACGGCTATGTGGAGGACTACAACGACCGTCTGGCAAGCTACGAGCTGAAGTACCTCTCCCCGATTCGGCAGGAAAAGATCTAAAACAAAAAGCGCATCCCGGCAGCGGACGGCCCGCCTGCCGGGATTTTTTTATCCGGAACCTGTGGCGAACCTGTAAGATTTTGCGCCGGTTTCCGTCATTAAGAGTAAAGGAGAATTTTGCCCGCGCAGCGGGACGTCTGGACAAAAGGAGGGGATCCCATGCTGGAGGACGCGGCGATTGTGGAGCTGTTCTGGCGGCGCAGCGAGGACGCGCTGCGGGAGACCTCGCGCAAATATGGCGGCTATTGCCGCGCAATCATCCGCAACCTGCTGGGGGACCGGCGGGAGGATGTGGAGGAGTGCGAAAACGACACCCTGCTGTCGGCGTGGAACGCGATGCCGACCAGCCGGCCGCAGCGGCTCGCCCCGTTTTTGGGCAGGATTGCCCGCAACCACGCGCTGGACAAGGTCGATTACTACACCGCGCAAAAGCGCAGCTGCCCTGCATCCCTTGTGCTGGATGAGCTGGCGGAGTGCCTGCCCGGCGGGCAGGAGGTCGACCCGCAGCTGGATGCCAAGGCGCTTGCGGGCAGCATCAGCACCTTCCTGCGCGGGCAGAGCCAGACGGCGCGGATTGTCTTTGTGCGGCGGTACTGGTACGGCGACCCCGCGGGGGAGATTGCCCGCAGGACCGGGCTGAGCGAGACCAACGTGCGGGCGATCCTCAGCCGGACCCGCGCAAAGCTGCGGGAGTACCTTTCGCGTCAGGGGGTGATGATATGAGGACGCAGGACCTGATGCGGGCAATCGGCCTGCTGGATGAGGAGCTGGTGGTCGAGGCGGAGCAGCCCGAGCGGCTGCGGGCCATCCGCTGGCGCAGATGGGCGGCGCTTGCCGCCTGCGCGGCGCTGCTTTTGGCGCTGCCGTGGCTGCGGGTTTTGCCGTGGCTGTCCGGCAGTGGCGGCACGGCGCAGGACAGCCTGCAGGCGGAGGCGGGACAGATGGATGCCGCCGCTGCAGAGCAGGCGCAGCTGGAACCTTTCGCGGCGAAGTTTGCATCGGGCGGCTTTGGGTTTGAGGGGCTGTTCGCCTATGACCCGCAGGAGCTTGGCAGCGCGGGCCCCTGGCAGGAGGGGGAAGAGACCCCCGCGGCCCTTCCGGTCTACCGGAATGAGAATGAGCTTTTGGCGGATGGGGCGGCTTGCTTTGGGCTGGATGCAGAGCAGATGGAGCAGCAGCTGCGCGCGCTGGCGGCGGCGCTGGGCTATGAGGTCGAGACGGTGGAGATCAGCCCGAGCGCGGAGGAGGCGGCGGCCTATCGTCAGAAGCTGGAACAGCAGGGCCGAGATCCCGATACCGACCCGAACTATGAGATCAACACCCGCCCCTATTCGGCGCGCGCCGCGGCGGAGGGCGCGGAGCTTGAACTCCTCACCACCGGGGAGTTCACGGTGCGGCTGACAGAGCCGCTGGCACTGCCGCAGGAGTACCGGCTGACGCAGCAGAGCACCCTCGCCGATGCCGAGCGCACCTCCCTCTACCTTGCGGGGCTGTACGCGGAGCAGCTTGGGATAACGGACCCGCAGCCGCAGGCGCGGGTGGAATACAGCTATGAGGGGGAGAAAAAGCTGACCCTCGCGGTGCGCAGCGGCGGCGCATTGGAGCGCCAGCTGCTGGAATTCGGCTTTGGCGGGCTGCAGTTTTATCTCGATGAGACGGGCGGCGCCTGTAGGATGCTGCGGCTGTGGGGGACACAGGCGGCAGGGGAGTCGATGGGCGACTACCCGCTGATCTCGGCCGAGGAGGCGGCGGCGCTGCTCGAGGAGGGGCGCTGCTACACCAGCGTGAGCGAGCCGTTCCCCGGCATCGAGTACCTCGCGCGGACCGAGCTGGTCTACCGGGAGGGCACGCAGGCGGTCGCGCCCTACTACCGCTTTTGGGTTGAGCTGCCCTCGCTCGAGAAGGAAAACGGGCTGCGCACCTTCGGCGCCTACTATGTCCCGGCGGTGCGGGCGGAATACCTGATTGACCCGCCGCTCTCCCAGTGGGCGATGGGGGAGTAGCCGGCAGGGCGGCCGGGCAGGGAAAAAGACGGCTGTTCCCGGCGACGGAAAACCGAATAGAAAAGAGGAGCGCGGCAGCCGAGGAAGGGGCTGCCGCGCTCGCCTTTTCTGTGAAAACTTTTTTGTGGAATAAGAGCTCTTGCCGCGCGGATAAACGGAGAAATCCCCGCACAGCGGGTTATGTTCGGGTCATGAAGAGGACGCCGAGGGTGTTCGGCCCGCAGTGGCAGGAGATGGTGCAGCTGGCCTGCGTGACATGAATCTGGCGGAAGATGCCGGCCTTTTCCACCGTCTCGCAGGCGAGGGAGAGCAGATCCTCCGATATGCCGGAGTGGGTGACAAAGACGTGGTCCGGCACAAGGTCGGAATAGGCGGACAGCTGGTCCTGAATATAGGCGGGGAGAACCCTTTCCAGCGGGCCGCGGTACTTTTTGCCCACGGTCATGGCGCCCTGCTTTTCGGTGTGGACCTGAATACAGGGCTTGAGCCGCAGCAGGTTTGCGCCGAAGGCGGCCACCGCGCTGCAGCGGCCGCCGGCCCGCATGAACTCAAGGGTGTCCAGCACAAAGCTGGCGTGGCTGCAGGGGACCATCTGGATCAGCGCCTGCTGGATCTCCTTTGCGGGAAGCCCCTCGCGGATCATCTCGGCCGCCCGCAGCACCAGCAGCCCGGTGCCGGTCGAGAGGTTGCAGGAATCCACAGGGTAGACATGGCCGAGCGCGCGGGCGGCCGCGCGGCAGTTCTGATGGGCGGAGGAGAGGGCGGAGCCGAGGTTGAGGTGGATCACGTCGTAGCCCGCCTCGACCCACGGGCGGAAGTAATCGGTGTATTCCGCCGGGGTGACCGCCGCGGTCTTGGGCAGCAGCCGCTGCTGGCGCCAAGCCTGATAGAGATCCTCCGGCCGGATGTCCACGCTGTCGGTGTAGGAACGATCCCCCAGCAGGATGTGGAACGGATAAAAATGGACCTCATTCTGCTGCTGCAGCTGCGGCCCGAGGTCACAGGTGCTGTCGGCGCTGAGTATGATCTTTCGCTCCATTTAAAATGCCTTCTTTCTCTGATAAACAACGAACGGAGACGGGTTCCGGTTTCTATTAGAGAGAAAGATACCACTTTACAGCCTGCCGGGCAAGAGATTTTTTGTGAAAAGAATAGGCGATTTTTTCAAAAATGAAAGAAAAACTCACCGGCATAGCTGACAGCGGGGGCAAATTTCCGCTTGAATTGGTAGAGTTGATACAGCGCCGGCGATTCCTGCGGGTCGGTGCAAACCCCGCCCATATCGTAAAAGGTGCAGCCCGCGGCGAGCGCCCAGCGCAGCAGCTCCCACTGCAGCAGATAGCCGCTGCCGGGGTCGCCCTGCGCCCGCACCGAACCGGAATACAGGTAGCTCAGCCGCGGGCCGAACGCCACGGCGAGCGCGCCGGCAAGCGGCTGCCCGTCCGCCGCGCGGCAGAGATAGAGCCTCGCATCCACGCCGAAGGCGGCGAGCAGCCCGCGCAGGTAGTCCGCCGGGCGGGTGGCAAAGCGCTGCCTGCGCCCGGTCGCAAGATACAGGCGGAAAAAGTCGCAAAAGGCCGCGTCCCCCTCCTCCGGCCCGCAGCGCAGCCCTGCCTTTTGCGCCTGCCGGAGGGCATAGCGGGTCTTATAGGCAAGGCGGGACAGCAGGGCCTGCTCATCAAGGCCGGCAAGGTCGCCCCGCACCGCGTTCTTCCGCGGCTGGCTGGTCTGTCCAAACGCCGCACCGGGGCAAAACTGCAGCCCCGCGCCGGTCAGCGCCTCGATCGCCTTGCCGTCGGACGCCTCGACAAGGGGATCGCATTTGAACTCCCCACCGCCGAATTCGCCCGCGAGCGTCCTTGCCCCCTCGATGAGTTCCCGGATTGTCCGCTGATCCCGCGGGTCGCAGACCGGCCCGCGCGGGGCGTAGAGCAGCGCGGTGCCGTCGCCCCGGTCGGCGAGGGTCAGCACCAGCATACTGCCCCGCAGCTGCCCGTTTGCATCGCGGGAGAGCAGCAGCCGGCTGCCCCAGTTCGGTTTGACCTGCGCCCAGCGGGGGGACTGCATCAGGCAGCCCTGCGGATGGGCAGCGACAAAGCGCTCTGCCTCCCGCAGCGCGTCGGCATCCTTTCGCAGTTCAAGGCTCATAAAAAATCCTCCTCTCAAAGGGGCTGTTAAGACAATATAAACTACAAACGTAAACCATTTGCGGAAAGATACGGCCCCTGCCAATGGATACGGCAAGGGCCGCAAAAGGATGTCTAAAAACGGGTGTCAGATATCGGCGGGGGTGTATTCATTGGAGAGATAGCGGCAGCGGCCGTTGTCGTAGGGCTGCAGGGCTATCCTGCCGGAGCCGGCAAGCACAGGCGCTTCCCATGTTTGGGCGGCGTTTTCCGGCACCTTGTAAAGCTCATAGTCCAGCACCAATGTGGAATGGTCGATCTGCTGACAGCCGGTGACCCGCGCCAGAACCTGCTGTGTCGGCGGTTCGAGTTTGAGATTATAGCACTCCTGCGCAGGGTCGTAAAAGCTGCCGGCCAGACTGCGCAGCATCTCGGCGTCGCAGGGTAGGCGGGCAGTGAGAAAATTCTCAACCAAACTTTGTATCAGAGAACGGGATAATCCGGGGATATAAGCGGAAATATTGGCAATCCGTTCCGGCGTCACACTGTAGGACAAAAAATAATAAAGGGAAGCGATCAGGGAATCACGTTCCTCATTCGGCCCGAGGGCGGATAGGTCCTCCGGTGAGAAGGTGGCCTCCAGCGCGCCGCTGCAGGAGATGGGGTCCAGATACTGGCGGCGCAGCAGGGCGGCATACTGTGTCTCCTCCTGACCAATCTGCTCCCGCGGCTGGTAGATGGCCTTTGCCTGTGCAAGCGGTGAACTGATGGGCTGATATTCCTCGGCGAGGGTCTCCAGCTTCTGCGCGATTTCCTCGGAGCTAAGCCCCAGCGGGGTCCAGCCGGGGATCTCCTCCCGGATGGTAGTGGGGCGAAAATCAGGCGGATAGGGGCCATCAAACAGTTCCCCATCCAGCAGGCGCAGTTGGATGGTGCCGAAGGTCCAGTTTTGATTCTTTTCCTTATTATAGTAACAGCCGCTGACGGTGTTGGTGTTGGTGGTGCCGATAAAGGAACCCAGAAATCGAGAGGCGTCGTAACAGAACAGCGTCGTATCGGCAATGCAGTCGGTCAGTTCCCCGGCGCCCATCCCCGCAAAACCGCCGATTTCTTGAATAACATCAAGACCGGGGACATAGGTCATCCCACTCAACTGTGAGATTTGAAGGTTGGAGTAGCCCGAAACGGTGCCGGTCGCATAGCAGCAGGAGATATCGCAGTCTCTGGTAGAACTGATAAAGCCTCCGACACAGTTGCTTCCGGCAACATCTGCATCGACCCAGCAGTAACGGATTGTTGCATTGCCGGTTCCCACCAGCCCGCCGACGGATCCGTACCCTGTGACCTGACCGGAGAAACTGCAGTTTTCAATCAGCCCGTCGGCGCGTGCAATCAGCCCGCCGGCGGTATGGGCGGTGACGCTGCCCTCGATGTGGAGATTGCGGATGACCGATCCGGGAGCGACGGTAAAGAAAAAACCGCCATGGCCAAAAGAGGAGTTCTGAAAACAGGACAACCCGCTCACGGTATGTCCCTGCCCGTCAAAGCGGATCAAGGGAACCTCGTAGGTGATATTGTTATGGTAAATTTCGGAGTGATAAAAGCCAAAGTCACAGTCCTGAAGCGGAGAGACAACCTTTCCAATCGGCTCCCAGTCGATGCCGGTCAGGTCGATGTCGTCGGTCAGCACCCACCACTCACCGCTGTCGCTGCTGAGCGCGCCGCTGTTGACCCCCTCGGCGAAGGCGACCAGCTCCTCCGCGGTGGAGATCTCGTGGATCTCGGCGGGGGGCGCGCTGTCAAACAGCAGGGCGGCATCCGTTTCGGACGACACTGCGGTCACCGCGTCGGCGACCGGGACCACACAGCTGCTCACCAGCAGGCAGACAGCTAGCCCGGCCGCCAGCGCGGCGGGGGAGCCGCGGCGGCCACCCTTGCCCAGCACATTCAGCAGCCGGCGCTTCATCACCCGGGTGCCCTCCCGGTGGAAACAGCTGCTGCACCCGTCCCCCGGAATGCGGCGGGGTGCGATGCTGTCCAGCAGCGCACGGCTGTACCGGGCGCGGTAGTCGGCGGTTTTGCCGCTCAGCGCCCAGCTGTCACAGGTCAGCTCCAGATCCCGGTCCGCCTGCCGGCGCAGCAGATAGGCAGCAGGGTTCCACCACTGCAGGCAGCAGAGCAAAAGCAGCATCAGCTTGTAGAGCATATGATGGCAGCGGTAGTGGGTCAGCTCATGCCGCAGCATACAGTCCCAGCTGTCGGGCGGATAATCGGCGCCGCCGGGCAGCAGCAGAACAGGGCGCAGAAAACCGACCAGCATCGGCCCCGGAATCCGGGCACAGAGGAAGACGGCAGGGCGCTTTTTCAGGCCCAGAGAATCCGCAGCCGCGCCGACCTGCTCCATCAGCGCGGGATCCTCCAGCGGGACGCTGGCCCGGGCGAGCGCGCGGCGAAAATGCGCGGCAAAGAACAATTCAAAAAGGAGGCGGACGGCGGCCCCAAGCCCCCAGACACAGAGCAGCATCAGCGCGGGGGAGAGGCGGGAGAGGCAGCTGCGCAGCGCAGCGGAAAGAGCGGCAAAGGAGCCCTGCGGCGCGGCATCACCGGCCGGCGAGGGCGATACCGTGAAGGAATCTTCCGCGCCATCCTCAGATGGGGCGGAATCCGGCTGTGAAAGGGCGGCAGTGCCTGCCTGCTCCGAATCGAGGGATGGCTCTTCTGCCGGCATCTGTTGCTGACCGGCCGGCGCCGTCGCGTCATCTGCCAAAGCTCCTTGCTCTGCTGGTGCGGACTGCACAAATGCCGCCGGCGGCGAAAAGGAGAAGAGGACGGCGGCATCGGGCATCGGGATGGCGGCGGGCAGCAGCAGCCGCAGCGCCAGCAGTGCCCACAGCGCCGTCAAAAAGCGGGGCGAGAGAATCCTGCCCAGCAGCGGGCGCAGCGCCAGCAGCAGCAAAACCAGCACGCCGGTGGTCAGCGAGACGGCGAGCGCGCTCCACACGACCGAGTCCAGCATCCCATTCACCGCCCTCCCGCTTGTTCGTCGACCAGCTGACGCAGCTGTTCCAGCTCCTCTTTACTCAGATTGTTTTCACTGCAGAACGCGGCGAAAAAGTTCTTGACCGAACCGGCATAAAAGCGGTCCAGCATCGACCGGCTCTCATAGGCGCGGTACTCCTGTTCCGAAACCAGAGGGCGGTAATAGTTGTTTTTGCCCTCCTTGCGGCACTCAAGAAAACCCTTTTCTACCAGCCGCAGCAGCAGGGTGAAGACGGTGCTCTTGTTCCAGCCGCG
The DNA here is from genome assembly GCA_944386515.1 of uncultured Pygmaiobacter sp. Taxonomy (GTDB): domain Bacteria; phylum Bacillota; class Clostridia; order Oscillospirales; family Ruminococcaceae; genus Pygmaiobacter. Next base: position 4,058 of record CALXBJ010000175.1, on the reverse strand, counting down.
GGATTTTACCAGCGCGGCTGCGAGGTCGCTGCCCCGCACCGGGATCTCGCTGTGCCAGACCACCAGCATGGTTTCCAGCTCGGATTCCGGCAGCTTTTTGAAGTTTTTCACTCTTTTTCCCCCTTTTTGAATACAAGACCGCCCTCCGGGGTTCGGCCGGCGGAGCCGCCGCTGTGCGGCGCCTCGTCCGATGCGTCGTATACCCCAATCGCGAGGGCCCTGCGCAGCCGTTCCAGCATGGATGAAAAGGGATGCTGCTTGTCCATCAAACGACAACCTCCTTTTACTGCAGAAAAGGCTTACAGTTGTAACCTACAAGTATAGAGTATAACGGTGGCAAAAGGATGTCAAGCCGCCCGAGACGGATTTTGTGGAAAAAGCACAAAAAAGCCGTCAGGAAAGGGCACTGTGACGAAAAAGGCGGCGCTGCTGTGGAGAGGGCTGCCGCATAAAAAAGGCAGAGCAGTCCCGGGCCGCGATGGCGCAAGGGCTGCTCTGCTTTGCTTTTCTTTTGAAAACGGGGTTTGTTTTGATTCGCCGCGCGGGGCGGAAAATCAGCTGTTCAGATAGGTCACCGCGATGTTGGCGAGCATCTGCATCGCCAGCGGCAGCGCCTTTTCACTGGGGTAGAAGTCGGCGGTGTGCAGCGCGTTGCTGCCGCCCTCGCCGTCCGCGACGCCCAGCCAGACAAAGGCGCCCTTTGCCTTTTTCAGATAAAAGGCGAAGTCCTCCGAGCCCATCGCCGGCTGGGGGGTGATGACATTCTCAGGCCCAAACACCTCGCCGCAGGCAGTGCGGCAGATTGCCGCCATCGCGGGGTCGTTGACAAGGCTGTCGTAGCCGAACCGGTGCTCGTAGTCGCACTTGACATCAAAGGCCAGTTCCAGCCCGCGGACGATCCCCTCCATCCGGCGCTTGAGCTCAACACGCAGCTCGTCGTTGTAGGCCCGCACATTGCCGACGATCTCGGCCTCGTCGGGGATGATGTTCTCGGCGGTGCCGCAGTGGAAATAGCCGGTGTCGATGATGGCGGTGTCAAACGGGTTGACCGCCTGCGTGCGCAGCACCGCGATCTCGTTCATGAACTGCACCGCGGGATACAGCGCGCTGCGCGCCCGGTGCGGGGTCGCCAGATGGCCGCCGGTGCCGTGAATCTTCAGTCGGAAGATGTCCACCCCGGCCATCATCTCCCGGTCGCAGATGCCGACCTGCCCCAGAGGCACGGTGGGGAAGACGTGGGCGCCGAAGATCGCGTCGACCCCATCGAGGATGCCCTTTTCCGCCAGGACCTGCGCGCCGCACTGGGTCGCGCCGGCCTCCTCCGCGGGCTGGAAGATCAGCTTGACCTCGCCGGGCAGCTCCTCCCGCAGCTCCTGCAGCAGGAACGCCGCGCCCAGCAGCCCGGCGGTGTGCATATCATGGCCGCAGGCGTGCATGACGCCGGGGTTCTCAGAGGAATAGGGGCAGCCGGTGTTCTCGGTCACCGGCAGTGCGTCCATATCGGCGCGCAGCGCCACCGTCCGCCCCGGTTTGCCCCCGTGGATAGCCCCGATTACGGTAGTGCTCTCAAAATCGCCGCTGCACTCGATGCCGTGGCGGCGCAGCGCCTCCATCAGATAGCGCTGGGTGCCCTGCTCCTTCCAGCTCAGCTCCGGGTGGGCGTGCAGATAACGGCGCGCCGCAAGGGTCTCCTCGAGATATTTTTGGGCCAGCAGTTCCAGCCTTGCTTTTTCCATTGTCCTTCCCCTTTCGGATGGCGCGGCGCTGCGGCCGCACGCAAATTACATGGGGAATTATATCACGTTTGCTCTTTTAATTCAACGCTTCAATGCGGCGATGTAAAAAAATAGTTTGTGCGGCTTCCTTTTCAAACGAATGTATCCATAAATCGCTTTCCTTCTCAAGGAAAAATTGGGAAAATTATGCAAATCACCAAAAAAGAAAAGGGCCTTCTGTGCAAAAACGTAAAAAATTTAAAATCGGAAGTCTTTCGCCCGTGTCGAGTATCGATTTTCATGAAAATATGGTATGATAAAACATAACGCGATGAATGGAGGAGGGTGAGCAAATGCAGGTGTTTGAGGATATTTTTGACCGGACCCAGCGGATGCTGACCGACTGGCTCTCCTTAAAAAATATCGAACAGGCGCTGGAGATGATGGACCCGCAGGTCGTTTGGACCGGAATGGGCCAAGGCGGCTCGGTGCGGGGAAGAGATAAACTGAGAGCACTGTTTTCCGGATTCAGAGGGCAGATATCCCCCCGGGTGGTGTCCGACCTGCAGATGGAGATCCGCGCGCAGGATGGGCAGCTGTGCGTGGTAGAGGGCAGCTTTAATCTGCGCTCGGTCAGCGCGGGGGAACAGGATTTTTGCCGGATGACCCTCGTCTACCGGGCGGTGGAGGGCGGCGAACCGCGGCTGGTCAGCGGGCATATCTCGGTGCCGATCCTCCCGGCGGGAATCCACCGGCGGCCGACAGATACCGTCCGCTGGTCGGAGTATGAGCGGCTGCGCCGCGCCTTTGAGGAGAAGATCGCCCAGCTTGAGCTGTTTACCCGCAGCACGATGGGCGGGCTGATGGGGCTTCGGCTGGATGAAAAGTACACCTATTTTTACGTCAACAACAAGCTGTGCGAGATGTTGGGCTACACCCATGACGAATACATCGCGATGAGCGGCGGCTGCGCGACCGGGGCGGTGTACCCGCCGGATCTGCCGGGGGTTTTGGAAACGGTCGGCAGAAGCCTTACCGCCGGCGACACCTACGAGGTGGAATACCGGATCCGCAACAAAGCCGGCGATCTGGTCTGGGTGCTGGACAAGGGCCAGCGGGTCGCCGATGTGGCGGATGAGCCGGTCATTTACAGCATCGTCTCGGACATCTCAAGGCTCAAGGAGGCGGCGGAGCAGCTGCGGATTGAGCGGGAGCGCTATGCGGTCGTGGCGGAGCTGGTCGGGGAGAGCAGCTTTGAATACGACATGAAGAGGGATACCCTTTTCGAGTTCCGGCCCTCTCAGGAGGAGAACGGGGCCCATTGGGTCAAGTACACCGGGATGGACAGCATTGAGGGGCTAAAGCAGGTCGGCATCCACCCCGAGGACTGCGCGCAGGTGCTGCAGAGATTGCGGGCCGATGCGGTCGAGATCACGCCGGGCAAGCTGACCGCGGTGGAGTTCCGCCGCCGTCAGCAGGACGGCAGCTATGCGTGGCGCAGGGTGCTCATGCGCTACCTGAAGGGGAACGACAAGGAGCCGCTCAAGGTGGTCGGAACGGTGATTGATATCAGCTCGGAGCGGATGCTGCTGCAGGAGGTCCACACCGATTCCCTGACCGGCGCGTATAACCGCAGCTATATCAAGTACGAGATCTCGCGGTATCTCAAAAAGAAGGACGGCGACGTCTTTGCCGGCTGCCTGATGCTGGACATCGACCGGTTCAAGCAGCTCAACGACAGCTGCGGCCATCTGTGCGGGGATATGGTACTCACCGATTTGGTCAAGATGATGAAGCGGCTCTACCGCTCCACCGACCTTGTCGCCCGGATCGGCGGGGACGAGTTCATGGTCTTCATGAAGGATGTTTACAGCATCGGCATTGTGGAGGAAAAGGCGGGCCGCCTGCTCGAGATGGCGCGGCGGTATGCCGCCGAGGCGGGGGTCTCGTTTGAAGTGACCCTCAGCATCGGGATCACCACCACCCGACAGGGGGCGACCAGCTTTGAGGAGCTTTACCGGCAGGCAGATATCGCCCTTTATGCCGCAAAGGCGGCCGGGCGGGACTGCTGGCGCACCTATTCGCCCGAGATGAAATACCCCACCGAGATGGAGGGGCACTGACGGTGCTCCTCTTGGGTGGATGGGCCGAGTGGGACGCAGAAGAATCGGATGTTAAGGAAAAGAGGCCGCAGCGCAAAGGCGCGCTGCGGCCTCTTTTCCTTTTTTGTGTGCTTTAGCGAAATGAGAACCCCCAGCTCTGCTGGGGAGAGTAAAAAAGCTTTAGCTTCAAGCATCGAGCGAAGCGAGAAGAGATCAAAACTTTACTATTGTCAAGAAAGTT
>CALXBJ010000174.1 GCA_944386515.1 uncultured Pygmaiobacter sp. | reverse complement strand
CGCTGGACGCCTGCAACCTGACCTTTGCCGGCATCAACTGCCTGCGCCAGCACGTCACCCCCGATGTGCGGATGCACGGCATCATCTCGGAGGGCGGCGTCGCCCCCAACATCGTGCCCAGCCACTGCGTCGCCAAGTTCTACATCCGGGCCGCGCACCGGGAGTACCTCAACGGGCTGACCGAGAAGGTCATCAACATTGCCCGCGGCGCCGAGCTGATGACCGGCGCGAAGATGAGCTACCGCTTCTTTGAGAACCCGTTCGACGATCTGGACAACTGCGCGCCGCTGCGCCCCTATATGGAGGCGAACCTGCGCGCCGCCGGCGAGACCGACATCGAGGAGAGCGACCCGAGCGTCGGCGGCTCGACCGACATCGGCAACGTCTCCCACGTCTGCCCGACCTTCTATGTCCCGATGGCCGCCGGCAACACCGACGGCTCCCGCTGCCACGACGAGGCGTTCCTCGCCCATGTCAACAGCCCTGCCGCCTACACCGCGCTCAACCGCGGGGTCAAGGCGATGGCCGCCACCGCGGTGGACGCGCTGGCCGACCCGGCGCTCTGGCAGCAGGTGCAGGACTGGGTCCGCCGGTAACAGCGCCCGCCGCCCGGCCAAAAAACCGGGCCGGCTGAGCGGGACGGGCCTGCCGACGCCTCCCCAAAAAGTGCAGAGAGAAACACCCCGGCTCCTTCTTCTGGAGCCGGGGTGTTTGTTGTGCCGCAAAGACCATAAAGACCGGCGCGGGCTGCTCCCCCCGCGCGGGGGCAGGGCAGAGGGCGGGTCAGAACAGCGCCTTGACCCCGATCAGGATCAGCACCACGCCGCCCAGCATCTCGGCGCGGTGGCCGAGCATCGCGCCGAACCGCCTGCCGAGCGCGAGGGCCAGCAGGCTGCAGAAAAAGGTGGTCAGCGCGATCAGCGGCGCGGCGAAGAAGATGTTCGCCCCGCCGGCGCAGAAGCTGACCCCGACGGCGAAGGCGTCGATGCTGGTCGCGACCGCCTGCGCCAGCAGCACCTTCAGGGTCAGCTGCTTATCGGCGCAGGATTGCTCGGGGTCGGGGAAAAGCCCCTCCCGCACCATATTCAGCCCGATGCCGCCGAGGATGACCAGCGTGACGATGCCGGCATACCGGTTGATGAGTTCGGCGAAGAAGCTGCCGGCAAAAAAGCCGAGCGCCGGCATCAGCCCCTGAAACAGCCCGAAGGCGGCCGGCATTGCCAGCTGCCGGGAGCGGGAGAGGCAGGGGTAGGCGAAGGTGTTGGAGACGGTGACCGCCACCGCGTCCATCGAAAGGCCGATCCCGATCAAGAGGACATCCCACAAACCGATCATATTGATTTCTCCTTTTTCTGCGTGGTTCTCTGCCGCACTGCGCGGCTTTTTGCTCTTTGTATGCGCGCCCCCTGCCGCCGCGCCGGCAGGGGCGCCGCCGCGGGGACCCGCAAAAAGCGCCGCCGCCCGCGGGGAGCCTGTGCCCCGCCCGCCGCAGCGGGCGCAGCGCGCAAAGCGGGCATCAAAAAAGACTTATGTATAGCCTGGATGAGCTATACATAAGTCTCGTTTTAAACACAAGCCAGGCCCAAAGGCCAGAATGTTGACTTGGGAACACGGCGCGCCGTGCAAACTACTCCCTTATGACAGGTTCTATTTTCGCAGGAAGCGATGGATTTGTCAAGCGCTGTTTTTTGGGGGCGGGCGGACGTGCTCAGCCCTGCCGGCGGCTGCGCTGGGGCCGGCGGTGGAGCAGGCTCTCGGCCTTTTTGCGCTTTGGGGGCTGGGGCTGTGCCGACGGCGCAGGGACAGCCGGCGCGGTGCGGGGCAGGGTGCGGATGGGCTGCCCCTCCGGCTGCGGGAGATGCGGCCGCTCGACAAAGGCGGGCGGCGCGCTCTGGGGGCGGCGGGGCCGGTGCGCCGCCGCGGCGGGCTGCGGCGCGGGGAGGTCCTTTGGCGCGCCGGCGGCCGCCGTGCCGCCGGCGCTCGCACCCTGCGGGGCGGCGGGCTGCTGCGGCTTTCGGCCGCGCTTCTTCCTCTGCGGCGCGCCGCCCGGCGCGGCTGTTTTTGCCGCGTCCTGACGCGGGGCCGCCGGCTGCTGCGGCTGCTTTTTCGGCGGCCTTTGGGGCTGGGGCGGCTGCGCGCCGGCGGATTCGCCGGCGGCCTCCTGCATCGGGTAGGGGTGGTCGGTCCCCTCGGGGATGGGCTTGCGGATCAGCTTTTCGATCTCCCGCAGGTAGGGCAGCTCCGCCGCCATACAGAAGCTCACCGCGAGGCCGCCGTGCCCCGCGCGGCCGGTGCGGCCGATCCGGTGGACATAGGTCTCGGGGAGGTTGGGCAGGTCAAAGTTGACCACGCAGGCCAGCTCGTCGATGTCGATGCCCCGCGCGGCGATGTCGGTGGCGACCAGCACCCGGATCCCGCCGCTCTTAAAGCTCTCCAGCGCCTTCTGGCGGGCGGTCTGGCTCTTGTTGCCGTGGATGGCCATCGCCGGCACCCCGGCCCGGCCGAGATCCCGCGCCACCCGGTCGGCCCCGTGCTTGGTGCGGGTGAAGACCAGCACCGAGCGCAGCGACGCGTCCTGCAGCAGTGCGAGCAGCAGATGCCGCTTGTTGGCCTTGTCCACCTTGTAGACCCGCTGGCGGATCGCGTCGACCGTCGAGGAGACGGGGGTCACCGCGACCTTGACCGGGTCGCAGAGGATCTGGTCGGCCAGCGCCTCGATCTCGGCGGGCATGGTGGCGGAGAAGAGCAGCGTCTGCCGCCGGCCCTTCTCGGGCAGGTACCGCAGCACCCGCCGCACATCGTGGATAAAGCCCATGTCCAGCATCCGGTCGGCCTCGTCCAGCACGAAGTACTCCACACGGCCAAGGTCGATATAGCCCTGCCCGATCAGGTCGTTCAGCCGCCCGGGGGTGGCGACCAAAATGTCCACCCCGGCGGCGAGCGCCGCGACCTGCGGCCCCTGCCCGACCCCGCCGAAGATGACGGCGTTTTTCAGCGGCAGGTATTTGCCGTAGGCGTCAAAGCTCTCCTTGATCTGGAGCGCCAGCTCCCGGGTGGGGGTCAGCACCAGCGCCCGGATGGGCCGCTTTTGCCCCTTGCCGCCCCGGCTGCCGGCGGCCTGCATCCGCTGCAGCAGCGGGATGGCGAAGGCCGCCGTCTTGCCGGTGCCGGTCTGGGCGCAGCCGATCAGGTCCCGGCCGCCCAGCACCGGAGGGATTGCCCGCTGCTGGATGGGGGAGGGCGCGACATAGTCCAGCTCGCCGACCGCCCGCAGCAGCGCGGGGATCAGCCCAAGTTCTTTAAAAGTCATCGGATCTTCCTTTTTTCGCAGAATTTTGCCCCCGCCGCCGGCGGCGGGCAGAAAAGCTCCGCCGCCAAAAGAGGATGGCGGCGGAGGGAGAAGCTAAAAAACAGGCGAGCGGCACCCGGCCGCCCGCCGGCAGGTTTTGCCGGTATCTTTTATAGTATACACGGTTTGAGCGGGGTCGTCCAACAAAAATGGTCGAAAAATGAACAAATTCTGAATCTTGCGCAAAAGGGGGGCTTTTTGCGCCGCGCTCGCTTCAAAACCGCCGGGGGCTATGATACAATGAAATCAGAAAATCACAAAGGCGCGGCAGGGCGGCGGCCCGCCGCGCCCGTTTCCCCCTGCGCGCTGTGCGGCGGGGCAAAATGAGCGGATTAAAAGGGGTGCAGGGCACTTTGATCGAGTTTGAGAATGTTTCCAAATCGGTGGGCGGCACCGCGGTGCTGACGGGGGTCAGCTTTCAGGTGCCCACCGGCGAGCTGGTGGTGATTGCGGGGCCGTCGGGCTGCG
>CALXBJ010000173.1 GCA_944386515.1 uncultured Pygmaiobacter sp. | reverse complement strand
GCAAAGCCGCGGCTGGACACCAAGGGGGCGGACCGCGTCGTCAGCCGGCTGGGGGTCAGCCGCCCGGTGGACCTGCTGGTCGGCCCGCAGGACGACCTGCTGGCCGAGGTGCGGGCCGATATCGGGCGGCGGGGGCCGCTGTTCTGCCTGCTGGTGGACGAGGCGCAGTTTTTGCCCGCGCATCAGGTGGACGCGCTGCTGCGGGTCGCGGTGGAGCTGGATGTGCCGGTGATCGCCTACGGGCTGCGGTGCGATTTTGCCGCGCGAGGCTTTGCGGGCAGCCGCCGGCTGCTGGAGCTGGCCCACACCATCGAGGAGATGAAGACCATCTGCCGCTGCGGGCGCAAGGCCATCTTCAACGCCCGCCGGGTGAACGGCCGGTTCGTCTTTGAGGGGGACCAGATCGTCATCGATGGCAGCGGCGAGGCCGAGTATGTCCCGCTGTGCGCCGACTGCTACCTCGCCGAGCGGGACGCGGCCGCCCGCGGCTGACCGCGTTCCCTGCGCGCCGCGGCCTGCCCGCGCTTTTGCCCTTTTGCTCTTTTGCACTTTTGCCCCTTTCCGCCTCTTCCCACACCGGCGCAGGCCGCTGTTTTTCCCAACAGCGTGTTGTCCTTTTTGCGCCGTTTTGGTATAATGGAAAAAATGCCGCGCGCATCGGCCGCCCTCTCCCCTTTCGCCCCCGCGCGGCGTCCTGATGAGGGCCGTCCCGCTTTGGGGCGGCCGGGAAGGTGGAATCCGGATTGACCAAAAAAAAGACCGACCGGCGGGTGCAGCTGACCCGTGCGCTGATCCGCCGCGCCTTTATGACCCTGCTCGCCGAAAAGCCGCTGCAGGAGATCTCGATCAAGGAGCTGTGCGACCTCGCCGCGGTCAACCGCAGCACCTTTTACGCCCATTACACCGGGCTTGAGGACCTTCTGCACCAGATCGAGGAGGAGATGTTCGAGGAGTTCTGCGGCGCGCTGGATACCCTTTACCGGCCGGAGGGGGACGGACCTGAGCCGGTGGTGGTGACCACCGAGGTCTTTCAGTGCCTCAAGGACAACTCCGACCTGTGCGTCGTCACCCTCGGTCCCCACGGGGACAGGGACTTCGCGCTGCGGCTGCTGCAGCGCGGGCGGGAGTACTGCTTTCAGAACTACACCCGCTACTTCAAGGGGGCGACCCGCCAACAGGTGGAATACTGCTACGCCTTTATCAGCATGGGCTGCATCGGGATGCTGACCCGCTGGCTGGACGACGGGATGCAGATGCAGCCCGCCGAGCTGGCGCGGATGGCGGAGGGGATCATCCAGTACGGGTACGGCTATCTGATCCGGGGCGAGGCGCCGCAGCATCCGAACGCCCGTCGAGCGGGCGATGCCGGCGCAAACGGCAGCGCCCCGCGCGGCTGACCCGGCCCGGTTTGCGCGCTGCCGGGCGGGGTGGGGCCGGGAGAATCGATCGGAAAACTTTGCCGATGAAGCTGCCGCGCCTTTTTGCGGCGGTTGAAGGCGCCAAAACGCGGCCCTTCCCGCGCGGCTTTTTCGGCGCTTCTCTTTTTTTACAAAACAACATTCGCAAAACCCGCAACACAACAGAAACCGGAGGGATTCGCATGGCCTTTACTCTGCCGCTCTACCGAGAGCCGGACTTTACCCAGCCCTTTTTGAAAGACGCACCCGACGCGCAGCTCGCCGCCGTCCTGCGGGACGGGGTCGCGCCCAAGGGCTACCACTCGACCAGTATGTACCCGGAATACTTCAAGGTCGGCGGCCGCTGGCTGCTGGCGGAGGAGAGCCGGATGGACTGCACCGCCGTGCTGCGGGGCGGCCGGGTCGAGATCGTCGAGTTCCGCAACCTCAAGGCGGGGGACGAGGTCTTCCTCGGCCGCAGCGAGGACGGCAGCGAGGGGATCTACCTGTGGACCGGCGGGTTTGACGGCACGGCGGGCGGCGCGCAGGACGCGTTCGCGTTCCGGCAGGGGCGCAGCCGGGAGACCGGCTACACCCGGGACTACAACGAGCTGGTCGAGCTGCTGCGGTACGAGCGGGAGCACGGCAACATCCTGTGGGTGATGGGGCCGGCCTGCGCGTTTGACGCGGGCGCGCGGCGCGCGTTTGCCGCGCTGGTGCGCGGGGGCTATGTCGACGGGCTGATGGCGGGCAACGCCCTTGCCACCCACGACATGGAGGCGAGCTATCTGGGCACCGCGCTGGGCAGCGACATCTACACCCAGACCCCGCGGGAGAACGGCCATTACAACCATCTGGACACCATCAACCGGGTGCGGGAGCTTGGCTCCATCGAGGCGTTTGTCAACGCCGGCGAGGTCACCGACGGCATCATCTACGAGTGTGTCAAGGGCAAGGTGCCCTTTGTGCTGGCCGGCTCCATCCGGGACGACGGCCCGCTGCCCGAGGTGATCGGCAACGTCTATGAGGCGCAGAATGCGATGCGCGCCTTGGTGCGCAAGGCGACCACCGTCATCTGCATGGCCACCACCCTGCACACCATCGCGACCGGCAACATGACCCCGAGCTACCGGATGGCGGACGGGGTGCTGCGGCCGCTCTACTTCTACTCCATCGACATCTCGGAGTTTGCGGTGGGCAAGCTGCAGGACCGCGGCAGCCTGTCGGTGCGCACCATCGTGACCAACGTGCAGGACTTTGTCGGCAAGCTCGCCCGCGAGCTGGGCGCGCTGTAAACCGGCACAAAGGACCGCTGACCTTCGCGGCGCGAAAACACAACAAAGAAGGACGCCGGTCGGCAAAATGCCAGACCGGCGTCCTTTTGTTATTTTTTTGAGGGGTGCGTTCTCCGCATTCGGCGCGCCGCGGCTGCCGCTGCGGCGTCACTGCGCCTGATAGAACAGCTGGGCCAGCGGGGAGTCCGCGGACAGTATCAGGGTGTTGCCGCCGCCGGCAAGGCTCTTTTTCGCCGCGTCCAGCGCCCGCACAAAGCTGTAAAAATCCGCTTTGGCCGGGTCGGAATAGGCGTCCGAGAGGATGTTCATGTACTCCGCCTCGCCCTCGGCGATCAGGATCTCGGCCTGCGCCTGCGCCTCGCTGAGCATGACCTTCACCTCGCGGTCGGTCTCGCTGCGGATCTTCTGGGCCTCGCTCTCGCCCTGCGCGGTGTAGCTGGCGGCGATGTTGTTGCGCTCGGAGATCATCCGCTGGTAGACCGCCTCCTTGTTGTCGTCGGGCAGGTCGAGGTGCTTGGTCTCGACCGCAATCAGCTGGATGCCGTACTGGTCAAGGGTGTCCCCCACCCCGTCCCGGATGTCGGCGGCCAGCTCCCCGTCCCGCCCGCTGATGACGTCCGACTGGGTGCGGGAGCTGATGATGTTCTTCATGCTGTTGTAGACGATGGTGGACAGCCGGCTCTCGGCGTTCGAGACGCTGCCGTTCAGCGTCTGGATGAAGAGCACCGGGTCCTTGATCTTCCACAGCGCGAAGCTGTCGGCGACCATCGTCTTTTTGTCCTGCGTGATGACGTCCGAGATCGGCAGGTCATACAGCAGCACCGTGTTGGGCAGCGTCGCGGTGGACTGGATAAACGGGATCTTGAAGCTGATGCCGGGGGTGCTGCGCACGCCCACGACCTCGCCGAACTGGCGCACCACCGTGTACTCGTTCTGCCGGGTGCTGACCACCGCGTTGAAAAGCGTCACGGCGGCCAGCACCAGCGCCACAGCAAAGGCGCCCAGCAGTTTGCCTGCTTTTTTCATTCGTTCTCCTCCTTCTCCTCTTCCGGCTGGAGCAGCGACGCGGTCTGGTCGGTGATCAGGTTGACTGTGCTGCCGCTGCCGTCCTGGATGATGACCCGCAGGTTCGGCAGGACCTCCTCCATCGCCTCATAATACATCCGCTGCTTGGTGATCAGCGGGTAGCGCGCATACTCCAGATACATCGAGTTGAACCGCGCCACCTGACCCGTCGCCTCGTTGATCCGGGCCTCCTTTTGGGCCTGCGCGTTCTGCAGGATCTTGTCCGCCTCGGCCTCCGCCGCGGGGATCTGCTCCGAGCGGTATTTGTTGGCGTTGTTGACCGCGGTGTCGGCGCTCTGCTTTGCGGTCTCGACCTCCTTGAAGGCGGCCAGCACCTCCGCCGTCGGGGGCTCGGCGTCCTGGATCGTGATATTGACCATCTGCAGGCCGATGTCCTCCGCCTC
>CALXBJ010000172.1 GCA_944386515.1 uncultured Pygmaiobacter sp. | reverse complement strand
CGACGGCGTCCATGTTGATGCCCGCCTTGGTGGAGCCGACGTTGACGCTGCTGCAGACCAGCTCGGTCTGGGCCAGCGCCTCGGGGATCGCGTCGATCAGCAGCCGGTCGCCGGCGGAAAAGCCCTTTTGCACCAGCGCCGAAAAGCCGCCCACGAAGTTGACCCCAACCTCCTTCGCGGCGGCGTCCAGCGTCTTGGCAAAGTCGACCGGGTCGGGGTCCTTGCAGCCGGCCAGCAGCATCGCGATCGGGGTCACCGAGATCCGCTTGTTGACAATCGGCACCCCGTAGGCGGCGCGGACCCCCTCGGCGGTCGGCACCAGCCGGCGGGCACGGGAGGTGATCTTGTCATAGATCTTCTCGCAGGCGCGGCGGGGGCTTTCATCCGCGCAGTCCAGCAGCGAGATGCCCATCGTCACGGTCCGCACGTCCAGATTTTCATCGCTGATCATCCGGATTGTTTCCAGAATATCCTTGGTATCCAGCATAAACTTGTATCATCCTTTCCCCGCGGTCAGATGTGGTGCATCGCGTCGTACAGCTCCTGCCGGGTCACCTTGACATCGACGCCCTTTTCCTCCCCGGCGGCGGCGAGGCGGCGCTGCAGCTCGTCGAACTCGACGGTGCTGGCGGCGATATCCACCACCATGATCATCGCAAAGGTCCCCGCGAGGATGCTCTGGGTGACCTCCTCCACATTGACATTGGCCTCGGCGCAGACGCCCGCAACCTTCGCCAGGATGCCGACGGTGTCCTTGCCCACAACGGTAACGACAGCTTTCATCTGTTCCAGTCTCCTCTTTTGTATCTGTCGCGGCGGTGCCGCGCGGTTTGTGTTCATTATATCAGATAATTTACAACCGCTCAATTGTAAAGTAAAAATGTATTGCGGCCCCGGTACAGATGGATCGATGGCTTTCGAATATCAAATTGTCCATTGTTTTCCGCTCCCTTTTACAAAATATTCCAATTAGAAGAAAAGCCTGCAAATGTGCAGGCTTTTTCTATAAAAAAGAGTTTTAGAAAAAACAAGCCGCCTTGACGCGGTGCAGGGCTTTTCACAAAGAGCTAAAAAAACGACCCTTGCCACAACAAGGGTCAAAAGGGGATGCGCAATGTACGCCGACTATGGCTACATAGGCACGGACGGTATCGAGTATGCAACACTGCTTTTCGTGTAAACGAAATGAATTCGCTTGTCAAGCGGGCAAAAAGGAGGGCGATAAATGAAAAAATCCACGAATTTGCGCAAAAAGCAGGATGTTTGTAATGGTATCTAAAACTCCCATAAAATCAAGTAATATCAAAGCTTTCTCGGCTTGTAAACAGTTGTGCTGCAATATGTTTTGCAATAAATAATGTATTCTGCCGGATAATTTACAACCGCTCAATTATCAAGTATAATAGTTTAAATTGTCTTTGCCCGGACAAAAGCGGGCAATCCGAAGACGCGCGCCGGCGCCCTGCCGGGCGAAAGGGCGGCGCGCGGCAGCTCAACAGAAAGGCGGGATGGATTTATGGATCGGATCTTGAAGATTTTGGAGGACAACGCGCGGCTTCCGCTGGAGGACATCGCGGCGATGGTGGACAAGACCCCTGCCGAGGTGGCGGAGGCGATTGACGAGTACGCCAAGGCCGGGGTCATCAAGGGGTACAAGACCCTGATCGACTGGGACAAGACCGACCACGCCCGGGTGCGGGCGCTGATTGAGCTGAAGGTCAGCCCCAAAAAGGACCACGGCTTTGACGAGATCGCCTCCACCATCGCCCTCTTCCCCGAGGTGGACAGCGTGATGCTGATGAGCGGCGGGTATGACCTGGGCCTCGTGATGACGGGGGAGAGCTTCCAGCAGATCGCGATGTTTGTGGCGCTGCGGCTCTCCCCGCTGGACGATGTGCTCTCCACCGCGACCCATTTCGTGCTGCGCACCTACAAGCGGGACGGGGTCACCTATACCGACGAGACCAGAGATGAAAGAGGGTATAATTTCCTGTGATGGACTACGATAAGATCCTTGCCGCCCGCGCGCGGGAGCTAAAGCCCTCCGGCATCCGCAAGTTCTTTGATGTTGCCGGCACGATGGAGGGCTGCATCTCGCTGGGGGTGGGCGAGCCGGATTTCAAGACCCCGTGGATGATCCGGGACGCCGGCATCAAGAGCCTTGAGCGGGGCAAGACCTGGTATACCAGCAACGCCGGCCTGATCGAGATGCGCCGGGAGATCGCCCGCTATCTCGAGCGGCGGTTTGAGCTGTCCTACGACCCCGAGACCGAGATGCTGGTCACGGTGGGGGGCAGCGAGGCGATCGACATCGCGCTGCGGGCGGTGCTCGAGCCGGGGGACGAGGTCATCATTCCCGAGCCCTGCTATGTCAGCTACGCGCCGTTGACCTCACTGGTCGGCGGGGTGCCGGTGCCGCTGCCTCTCAAGGCGGAGAACGGCTTCCGGCTGACCGCCGAGGAGCTGCGCGGCGCGATCACCCCCCGCACCAAGGTGCTGGTGCTGCCCTTCCCCTGCAACCCCACCGGCGCGGTCATGCGGGAGCGGCACCTCGCCGCGCTGGCCGAGGTGCTCGAGGGCACCGACATCCTCGTGCTGACCGATGAGATCTATGCCGAGCTGACCTACGGCAGCCGCCGCCATGTCAGTATCGCCTCGCTGCCCGGCATGAAGGAGCGGACCATCTACATCAACGGCTTCTCCAAGGCCTATGCGATGACCGGCTGGCGGCTGGGCTATGTCTGCGCGCCGGCGCCGCTGATGCGGGCGATGACCAAGATCCACCAGTATGCCATCATGTGCGCGCCCACCACCAGCCAGTACGCCGGCACCGTCGCGC
>CALXBJ010000171.1 GCA_944386515.1 uncultured Pygmaiobacter sp. | reverse complement strand
CTGGGCGCAGCCTGCCGCCGGGGCGGATGCCGCACAGGGCGCCGCGGGCGCACCGCCCTCCCTCGCCGCCCGCTGGGCCGATCTCGCCGGGCAGGAGGACCCCCTCCGCGCCGGGGAGATGCAGGCGCTGCTGGCCGAGGCCGTCCGCCGGGACGAGGCCGACCTCGCGGCGGTGGAGGCGCAGCGGCAGGCCGCGGCCGACCGTCTTGTCGAGGTGTACGCCGCGCTCGAGCAGGCACAGCGCCGCGCCGAGCTGCTCGAGCGGCAGCGGCAGGCGCAGCAGGAGCTGGACCGGCTGACCGCCGACGGGGGCCGCCGGATGGCGGACGCCGCGCGGCTGCGCCGGGGGGAGGCCGCCCGCGGTCAGGTGCTGCCCGCCGACGAGGCGCTCGCCGCCGCCCGCGCCGCGCAGGACGCGCTGGCCGGAAAATGCGCCGCCCTCGCAGAGGAGCTGCGCTCCTCGCAGCGGGTGCTGGCGCAGCGCCAGGCGGAGGAGGAGGCCGCCCGCCGGCAGGCCCCCCGCATCGCCGCGCTGCGGGACGAGGCCGCCCGGCTCGCCGCGCAGCTGCCCCGCTACCAATCCCTCGCGGCGCTGACCCGCCGGCAGGAGGAGCTTGCCGTGGAGCTGCGGCGCGCCTGCGCCCAAAGGGAGTCGTCGGAGGCCGCCCTCGCGGACAACCGGCGCCAAAGCCGCGCCGTCGCCGACGCGCTGCGCCCGCTCGAGGGCAGCCGCGCCGCCCTCGCCGCCGCCGAGGCCGCGCTCGCCCAGACCCTTGCCGCCCGGAAGACCGCCGACGCGCTGACCGAGCGGCTGGGCCGGGTGGCGGCCCGGCTGCGGGACGCGGCGCAAAAGCGGCAGGCCTATCTTGTGCTGGACCAGGCATTTGCCGCCCGGCAGCAGGCGTTCGACGCGGACGAGCGGGCCTTCTACGCCGCGCAGGCGGGGCTGCTGGCTGCTTCCCTCACCGAGGGCAGCCCCTGCCCGGTCTGCGGCGCGACCCACCACCCCGCCCCGGCGCACTGCGCCGCAGATGCCCCCAGCGAGGCATCGCTCGAAGCCGCCCGCGCGTCGCTCGAAGCCGCCCGGGCCGAATGGCAGGCCGCCTCGGCGGCGAGCGGGGAGGCCGCGGCCGCGGCCGCCGGGCTGCGGGAGGGGCTGTACGAGGCGGCGCTCCCCTTCCTCGCCGAGCGGGGCTTCGCCCTCGCGGAGGATGCGCCGGGCCGGGCGCTGCGGGACGCCCTCGCCACGACGGCGGCGGCGCTCTCCGACACCGAGAAGACCCAGCAGCGCGCGCTGGAAGACGCGCAGCAGCAGCTCGCCCGCAGCCGGGCGCTCACCGCGCAGCGGGACGCCCTCGCCGACGCGCTGCCCGCGCTGGAGGAGGCGGCAAAGCGGGACGCCGCCGCCCTCGAAGCCCTCACCTCGCAGCAGGCCGCCCTCGCCGGGCAGGCACAGAGCCTTGCGGCGGGGCTTGCGTTCCCCGACGAGGGGGCCGCATCGGAGCACCTCGCCGCGCTGCGGGTCGAGGCGGACACCCTCGAAGGGGCCTCTGCCGCCGCCGCAGCGGCGCGGGAGGAGGCCGCCAAGGAGGCCGCGGCGCTCGAGCGGCAGTCCGCCGAGCGCGCCGACGCCCTCGCCGAGAGCAAGCGGGCGGCCGCCGCGGCCGCCGCCGCCCTCGCCGACGCGCTGCGGGGCGCGGGCTTTGCGCGGGAGGAGGAGTACCGCGCCGCGCTGCTGGGCGCCGATGCGCTCGATGCGCTGCGGGAGTCCCTCGAGGCCGGCCGCCGGCGGATGGCGGTGCTGCAGGAGGCCCTCACCTCCCTCGCGGCCGAGCTGGACCGCCCCGACCCCGGCGCTGCCGACGCCCTCGCGGCTGAGCGGCAGTCGCTGGAGGCCGCGCGGGACGCCCTTGACCGCCGCGCGCGGGAGCGGTTCGGCCTTCTGTCGGCCCGCCGCGCCGCCGCCGTGCGGCTGGCCGCCCTCGAGCGGGAATATCAGGCGGCGGCCGCCGAGGCGAGCGCCGCAAAGCAGCTGGCCGACACCGCCTGCGGCACGCTGGCGGGCAAGGCGAAGCTGGATTTTGAAAAGTACCTGCAGGCGGCGGTCTTTGAGGATGTGGCGGCCGCCGCGTCGGCCCGGTTTTCGGGGATGTCGGGCGGCCAGTACGAGCTGCGCCGCAAGGACG
The DNA here is from genome assembly GCA_944386515.1 of uncultured Pygmaiobacter sp. Taxonomy (GTDB): domain Bacteria; phylum Bacillota; class Clostridia; order Oscillospirales; family Ruminococcaceae; genus Pygmaiobacter. The sequence goes on along the minus strand of CALXBJ010000171.1, from coordinate 1,369 downwards.
ATCTGAGCGACCTGTCGGGCAAGACGGCGCTCGACCTCGAGGTGCTGGACCACTACACCGGCAAGGTGCGGTCGGTGCGCTCCCTCTCGGGCGGGGAGTCCTTCGAGGCGGCGCTCTGCCTCGCGCTGGGGCTCTCGGACGTGATCCAGGCGCAGGCGGGCGGGGTGCAGATCGACGCCCTCTTCATCGACGAGGGGTTCGGCTCCCTCGACCCCGCCGCGCTGGAGCAGGCGCTGGGGGTGCTCTCGGCGCTGGCGGGCGGCGACCGGCTGGTGGGGATCATCAGCCATGTGGAGGAGCTGCGCCAGCGGCTGCCCAACCAGATCGCGGTGCGCAAGACCCCCCACGGCAGCCGGATCGATACCGCCGCGCCGTAAAAAGGGCGGGAGCGTCCGTCCCCCGCCCCGCCCCGGGGCCGAAGCTCCTGTTCGCCGCGCCGCGCCATCCGTCCCCCGCCCCGGGGCCGAAAGGCCCGCGCCCGGGCGCTTGTCCTTCCCCTTACCGCCCCGCGCCGCGCGGCCTTTTCTCTCCAAAAAAACACCCAAAACGCCAAGGGCGGCCGCCCACCTTTCGGTGGGCGGCCGCCCTCTCTCTTTATCCGCAGTTTCACCGCGCGGTTTTCTCACCGCGCCCGGTCACCCGTCCGCCGGGCCGCTCACTCCTCGAGCAGCCCCTTCGCGATCAGCCAATCGCGGGCGACGTCCACCGGCTCGCGCTTGTCGACGTCCACCTCATAGCTCATCTGGGCGACGTCGTTGTCGCTGAACTGGCCGGCCATCATGTTGAGCACCTCCTCGAGGTTCGGGGCCTCCTCGGCGTAGTCCTCAAACAGGTCGTTGCGCACCAGGAACGCGAGGTTGTACTCGGGGAAGAAGCCCAGATCATCCTCCAGCAGCACCAGATCGTTGGCCATCCGCTGGCCGTCGGTCGCGTAGATCTCGGTGACGTCGATCTCGCCGTTGGCGATGGCGGAATACTTCAGGTTCAGGTCGATCGACTTGGCGTCCTTGAATTCAAGGCCGTACTCCGCGCACAGCGGCTTATAGCGGATCAGCCCCTCCTCGTCGAAGAACTTGTGCTCCGCGCCGAAGACCAGCTCGCCGGCCACCGCCTGCAGGTCGCTGACCTTCTCAAGGCCGTACTGCTCGGCGGTCTCGCGGCGCACCGCGATGGAGTAGGTGTTGTTCGCGCCCAGCTTCTCCAGCAGGTGGACGTTGCACTCCTCGGCCGCGACCTGCTGGGCGTAGTCGTAGGTGCTCATCCCCTCGGGCACCTCCGAGTCGTCGTGCTTGAGGAAGGTGACCAGCAGGCTGCCGTCATAGCTCAGCATCAGGTCGATGCTGCCCTCGTTCATCTCGTTGAAGCCGAA
>CALXBJ010000170.1 GCA_944386515.1 uncultured Pygmaiobacter sp. | reverse complement strand
AAATCGCCTTCAGCCAAGCGGAGGCGCCCCAGAAAAGCCCATACGCGGCGGCCGTTGTGAGCAGCCCGGAGACGACAATCCCCACAAAAATCGCCGCGGCGGACTGGCGCCGGTCCAGACCCGCAACCTTTGAGAGGAAGGCGGCGGCCCAGCACCCGACCCCGGTAAACGGGAGCGAGACAATCACCAGCAGCGCAAAGCAGCCGTAGCGGTCGAAAAAGGAGCGGTGGCGGCCGACAAAGTTGTCCGCGGAGCTGAAAAAGCTGTTTCCCAGCCGGCTGTCATGCAGTCGCTTTTTCCCGTTTTCCCCAAGATGCAGCAAAAACGGGACGGGCAAAAAGGAGCCGACCGAGCTTGCAAAGTAAGCGAGATACCATTTCAGATGCAGCGCCGCCGCAAGGAGGATTGAGCCCTTGTTTTCAACAAACGGCGCCATGGAAGAGAGCAGAACGACAACCCCCTTTGCCGCATTGCCGACATTGCCGAGCATCGCCTGAACCGCCATCTTCCCTCTCCCCTTTCCTGAAAAATTCTGGTTCTCGTTTCCGGATGAAAGCATATCATATCACGTTTCACCATTTTTGTAAACTGCTGTCGCGCACCTCTCTTTTAGATGCGGCATAAACCGCCAAGCGATGCCCCATACTGAGGAGAGCGGCCCTGCCGCATAGTCAGGACGAGAGGAGCATCTATATTGATGATCTATTTCAAGGGGTTTGGAGAGATCGCAAACCGCAGCTGCAACGAGGCCATCGCCTTCGCGCGGGAGCTCGGGCATCTGTATATCGGCACCGAGCATCTGCTCGCCGGCATCCTGCGCGAGGGGACCAGCCGGGCGGCCGGCGCCCTCGCCGAACAGGGGGTGAGCCTTGGCGCCTATCAGGAGCTAGTCATCTCCCGGATCGGCAGGGGCATCCCCACCCGCCTCTCGCCGCGGGATCTCAGCTTTGACGCGACGCAGGTGCTGGAGAAGGCCGCGCTGAAAACCCGCTGGCTCGGGGAGGCCAACACCCGCGCGGAACATCTGCTCACCGCGCTCTTCTCCTGTGAGCAGTACACCGCCGCGCAGTTTGCCCGGATGCTGGGGGTCGACCTGCGGGCGGTCTGCCAGAGCTGCGAGCTCTCCTTCCTGCCCGAGCCGATGCCGGGCTTTGTCCCAAAGGCGTTTGCATCCGGCGCCGCGCGCGGGACGGGAAAGGGCCTTGAGCGGTACGGCAGGGATTTGACAAGGCTGGCCGCGGAGGGCCGGCTCGACCCCTGTCTCGGCCGGGAGGAGGAGACCGAGCGCCGGCTCGAGATCCTCTGCCGGAGGCGAAAAAACAACCCCTGCCTGATCGGGGATGCCGGGGTCGGCAAAACCGCGATTGTGGAGGGGCTTGCCCAAAAAATCTCCGCCGGCGATGTGCCGCGCGAGCTGGCCCACCGCCGCCTGATCAGCCTTGATCTGACCAGCCTGATTGCCGGGACAAAATACCGCGGCGATTTTGAGGAGCGGTTCAAAGGCATTTTGGAGGAGCTGACCGGCGATGAGAGCTGTATCCTCTTTATCGACGAGCTGCACTCGATCATCGGCGCCGGCGCCGCGGAGGGCGCCATCGACGCGGCGAGCATCCTCAAGCCCTCCCTTGCCCGCGGGCAGCTGCGGCTGATCGGGGCCACGACGATGGAGGAATACCACCGCTTTATTGAAAAGGACAGCGCGCTGGAGCGCCGCTTTGAGACTATCCGGGTCGACGAGCCGACCAAGGAGACCGCGTTCCAGATCCTGAGCGGGCTGCGGGAGCGGTATGAGGGCTTTCATCGGATCCGGATCAGCGACGCGGCGTTCCGCGCGGCGATCGAGCTGTCGGTGCGCTACCTTCCCGAGAAAAAGCTGCCGGACAAGGCCATTGACCTGATCGATGAGGCGGCCGCCCGGATGCGGGTCTCCGGATACGAGGGGGGCCGTCCGCTCGGCCGGCGGGAGGTCGCCGCCGTGCTGTCCCGCGCGACCGGTATCCCGGTGGGAGAGCTCAGCCGGGAACAGCAGGCCGAGCTGGCCGACCTCGAGCGCCGGCTCAGCGCCCGGGTGATCGGGCAATCCCACGCGGTGGCGGCGGTCTGTGCCGCGATCCGGCGCGCACGCTCCGGCCTGTCCGAGGGGGCGCGGCCGACCGGCTCCTTTCTCTTTCTCGGCCCGACCGGCGTGGGCAAGACCGAGCTGTGCCGCGCACTGGCAAAGGAGCTGTTTGGGGATGAAAAGGCCCTGCTGCGGTATGATATGAGCGAATATATGGAAAAGCAGTCGGCGGCCCGGTTAATCGGCGCGCCCCCGGGCTATGTGGGGTATGAGGAGGGCGGCCAGCTGACCAAGGCCATCCGGGAGCGGCCTTACAGCGTGGTGGTCTTTGACGAGATCGAAAAAGCCCATCCCGACATCTATAACATCCTGCTGCAGATCTTCGAGGAGGGCTGCCTCACCGAAAACGGCGGCAGGCAGGTCAGTTTCGGCAGCGCGGTGGTCATCCTGACCGGCAACCTCGGCGCTGAGGTCTTTACCAAGGGGCCGCTGGGCTTCGGGGATTCCGGCAGGGATCCCGAGGCCTGCCGCAGGGCGGTGATTGCCGAGGCGAAAAACAGCTTTCGGCAGGAGCTGCTCGGGCGTCTTGATGAGATCATCGTCTTTCACCCGCTGGATGACGACGCGCTCACCCGGATCGCAGCACTGCAGGTGGAGCGGCTCTGCCGGCGCGCCGCGGCGCTGCGGGTGGACCTCGCCGTCTCCCCCGAGGTGGTCGCTCACCTCGCCCGTCTCGGCGCGGGCAACGGCGCCGGCGCGCGCGGGATCCGCCGGACGGTGGAACAAAAGCTCGAAATCCCCTTGTCGGAACTCCTTTTGGGTGGTAAAATAAAACAGTCAAAAAAGCTGCGGGCTGTCCTGCGGGAGGACGAGATCCTGCTGGAGCAGCGCCTGCCGGCAGAAAAAGGCGCCTAATCTGCGCACATGAGGAGTGGCAAGATGGAAGTTTACGAGGCGAAGATGACGGTCACCGAGGAGAAGACCGCAAAGGCGATGGGCAGCGGAGACCTGCCGGTCCTCGCTACCCCTGCGATGATCGCACTGATGGAGAACGCCGCCATGCGCTGTGTCGCGGACACCCTGCCCGAGGGGATCACCACCGTCGGCACCCGGATGGAGGTCAGCCACGACCGCGCCAGCGCGGTGGGGGCCGAGATCACCGCCCGCGCCACCCTGACCGAGCGGACCGAGCGCAGCTTCACCTTCCGGGTAGAGGCATTCGAGGGTGAGGTGCAGATCGGCGCCGGCATCCACACCCGCGCCACCGTACAGGCGGAGCGCTTTCTGGCCAAACTGAAAAAATAACGAAAAAACGCGGGGCCCGTGCGGGTTCCGCGTTCTTCTATTTTCTCTGCATCCGCACCGCAAAACAGCCCTGCCCTGCGGGCAAACCGCAGCCATGCGGATCAAAATCGGCGGCTTGTTTTTTATCGCGGCAAAAATATTCCGCATTTCTGTCGCAGATTCCCCTTTTTATGATAAAATAGATTTGTATTGTTTCCGCCGCGGGTCAGCGCCCAAGCAGCCAGCTGCAGCGTTCAAGGTCCACCCGCCCGTCCGGCAGGAAGGACACGCCCTCCTCCTCCAGCAGGCGGCGCTGTTCCCCCTCCCCGCCAAAGGCGAAGCCGGAACAGAGCGAGCCGTCCCGGAACACCACCCGGTGGCAGGGGATCACGCCGGGCTGAGGGTTGCGGTGCAGCGCGAACCCGACCCCGCGCGCGCCGCGCGGGTTGCCGGCCAACATTGCGACCTGACCATAGCTTGCCACCTTCCCGCATGGGATCTGCTTTACGACCTCATAAATCCGTTGGGTAAACGGGGATGCCATTTTGGATTCCTCCCTGTAAAAACATGATAGATAGGATGGGTTTCTTGATGAAAAAAACGCTTGTGATCGGTTCGACCGTTGCGGACGTCATCGTGCGGGTCAACCACCTGCCCCGCACCGGTGAAGATCTGGACATCGATGAGCAGACCCTCTCTCTGGGGGGCTGCGCCTATAATGTCTATCACGCGCTGTCCCTCTTCGGGTCCCCCGCGATGCTCTTCTCTCCGGTCGGGACCGGAATCTATGGGGATTTCGTCTACCACAGCCTCGCCGCCGCTGAAATCCACAGCGCTGCGCCGCGGGTGAGCGAGGAAAACGGCTGCTGCTACTGCTTTGTCGAGCCGGACGGCGAGCGCACCTTTGTCTGCCGCTACGGCGCGGAATACCTGTTCCGCCGCGAATGGTTTGACGCGCTGGATGCGGAGGAGATCGGCGGGGTGTACCTCTGCGGTCTTGAGGTCGAGCGCGCGAGCGGCGATATGCTGATCGATTATCTGGAGCAGCATCCCGAATTTAAGCTCTACTTTGCCCCCGGCCCGCGGATCGGCAGCATTCCCTCCGCGCGGCTGGAGCGGCTGTTCCGGCTCAACCCCCTGCTGCATCTCAACGCCAGCGAGTCGCTCACCGTCACCGGCTGCAACAACCTGAACCGCGCGGTCAAGACCCTCTGCCGCCTCTCCGCCGGCCCCGTGATTGTGACGCTGGGCGCCCGCGGGGTGCTCTGCGCGCAGGGGGACTGGATGGAGGAGGTCCCCTCCCAGCCGACCAAGGTGGTGGACACTATCGGCGCCGGCGACTCCCACATCGGCGCGATGATCGCCGGCCTCTCCCGCGGACTGACCCTCCCGCAGGCGGCGGCCAACGCCAACCGCTTTGCGGCAGCCGTCACCGAAAACCCCGGCGCCATCCTGCCGCGCAGCGTCTTCTCCGCACTGCAGTTTGCGTATTGACCCAAACTTTTCCGTTTGACAAAAGGACGAATGGCGCCTGCCATCCGTCCTTTTTGTTTTGCCGTCCTTTATTCCGCCTTCGGCTGCCCCGCGGTGGGGAGTTCTTCCTCATGCGGGCCGTTGCGCATCTCGATGTGGATCATAAAGCTGAGCAGTGCGCGCAGCAGGATAATCGCCCCCAGCACCATCAGCTCCTGCAGGTCGCGCACCTGTACGGTTTTGAGGATCTCGGCCGCCATCTTGAACTCAAGGCCGGTCGCCATCCCGTTGGCCAGCTCAAACTTGACCGCGTAATGCCTGCCCTTGACCCCAAACAGCACCATCAGGTAGTGGATAAACGCCCGCACCACCGACACGGTGACCACAAAAATGCCGATCAGCTCTGCCCCCGCAATCAGCGAGGGCAGAATCAGCTCGATGACCTTTTCCAGCATAGCTTCTCCTCTTTTCACGCCAAATCTGCGTTCCTATTTTACACCTTTTTTGCAAATTGAAAAGCATCTTTTTTGTGTTTTTGAGAAATATGCTGCCGCCCTCTCCGCCGTTTATTCGCTCTGTGCGACCCGTGTCAGATTTTGGGCCATCCGCAGTGCTTCCTCCTCGGTGATCGTGCCGTACAGGGAGAAGGAGCGGTCCCCATTGTCCCAGAGCAGCAGGGTTGTTCCGTTCTTGCTGCTCAGATAGGCCGGGCTGCCGTCAATCTCCAGCTCCTTATAGACTGCGTCCTCTGTATCAAAGAAGATCGCGCCCTCCACGCTGCGCTGCTCGTCATACAGGATAAAAGGCCCGTCATATTGGACCCGCTCCTCCTGCGGGATCTCGTCCTCACTGCCGTATTCGGCGATCTGGTCGGCCAGCGCCTGCTCATATTCCGCATAGGCCTGCGGCTGCACATACTCCATGTGGTAGAAAAAATCGTACTCCTCGCTCGCCTCTTTCAGGACATATCCGTCCGGCAGGTATCCGGGCTCATAGTGGTAATCCCCCTGTGAGATAGACCCTCTCTCCTGCTCGTTTGCCGCGGTGATCTGCACCTTTGTATAGTCGTCCCCGCGGGTGACCAGATATTCATACAGCTGCGCGCGCACGCCCTTTGCCGAGAGCGCCGCGGTGAGTGCCGCCGCACAGACCACCAGCAGCATCGCCGCCTGCCGGGCAGTGCGGCCCAAAACGACCTTCCATCTGTGCTTTTTCTCCTCCCGCATCAGCCGCTCCATCTTCTGGCGGAAATCGGGGGAAAATTCGACCTCGGGCGCCGCGCTGTATTGCGCATAGACCCTTTCGCCTTCCTCCGCAGCGATCTGCTGTGCCGCCCGGGCAAGCAGCTCCTCAAACGGATCCGACAAGCTGTTCTTCTTGTTCTCCGGCCTGCTCACATTTTCCCCCTCCTTTCCGCTTTAACAGTGGGATCAGCTTTTTCTTTGCGCGGTGGATCCGCACCGACACATTGGAGACCGTCACCCCAAGCACCTTCGCAATCTCCGCCTCGGTGTAGCCGTTTGCATATTTGAGCAAAAGCGGTGCCTGATAAGCCGGCTTCAAGGTTCTGATTGCAGCGAGAAGCTCCTCGTAGCCCGCCCGCTGCAGAAGGCGTTCCTCCGGCCCGGGGGCCGCGTCCTCCAGTTGAAACAGCGACTCCTCATCATCGATCTCCACCATCGATGCACGGCGCTGTTTGCGCAGTGCGGAGATCGATGTGTTTTTCACTATGGTAACGAAATAATTGAAGGATTTGTTACAGTCGATCTCCCCGATTTTGTCCAGATTCCGCGCGAGGGAAAGGAAGGCGTCGTGCAGCGCATCCTCCGCCAGCGCGTCGTCTTTGAGGATCTCCCGCGCATAGTAAAAGCCGATTTTGCTGTACCGCTCGTACGCCTGCTCGAACTTCGTCCTCTGCTCCGGGGTGTCAAACACCATCGCGATCAACTGCCTTCCCTCCTCTCTGCGCGCCCCCTTTCAGGGCTTCTTTTTTCCCTGCTCGGTCGCAATCTTTCGGCCGTAGCAGTCATGGTAGACCGGGTTTTCCCGCAGCATCTTCTGCCTTTGCCTCGGCGTGAGGGGCCGACGCAAGAGGATCTCTGCGATGCGCTTTTCTTCCCGCTGCATCTCGCTTTCCCCCTCCTCTAAACCGACCTGCGGGTGCCCTTTGCGGGCGCTCTACTCTCTTCATCCTTTAAAGCCTGAGATCCGCGTTATTATAGCACAAACGTCCCTTTTTGTGCAACAAACCCCGCCGCCGGGCAAAATCTGCCGCCCGATTGAAATCCGGCGCGGATCATGGTATACTTTGTCCAATAGATCCCGGCACACTGCCTTTTTTGAGCGCAGCGGCCGGGATCAAACAAGGAAAAGAGGTATTGTTTTCATGAGCGAAGGCTGCACTCACAACTGTGAAACCTGCGGCGAGGCCTGCGCTTCTCGTCAGGGCGGCGCGCCGGCGGATATGCGCGAAGCTGCAAACCCCAACAGCAAGATCAAAAAGGTCATCGGCGTCGTCAGCGGCAAGGGCGGCGTCGGCAAGAGTCTGGTCAGCGGGATGCTGGCCGTTGAGATGCGCCGCCGCGGGCACAATGTCGCGGTGCTGGACGCCGACGTCACCGGCCCGTCGATCCCCAAGATGTTCGGCCTCAAGACCCGTGCGGTGGGCAACGAGCTGGGCATCCTCCCGGTTGAGACCCGCACTGGCATCAAGGTGATGTCGGTCAACCTGCTGCTCGAGCATGAGACCGACCCGGTGGTCTGGCGCGGCCCGGTCATCGCCGGCACCGTGACCCAGTTCTGGACCGATGTCGTCTGGGGCGATGTAGACTATATGTTCGTCGATATGCCTCCGGGAACCGGCGACGTTGCGCTCACCGTCTTCCAGTCGCTGCCGGTGGACGGGCTTATCATCGTGGCAAGCCCGCAGGACCTCGTCTCGATGATCGTGGAAAAGGCGGTCAAGATGGCCGGCTTGATGAATGTGCCCATCCTCGGTCTTGTCGAGAACATGAGCTACTTCACCTGCCCGGACTGCGGCAAGAAGATCTCCCTCTTCGGCGAGTCCCACATCGACGAGATCGCCGCCGCCCATCAGGTGCCGGTGCTCGGCAAGCTGCCGATTGACCCGGGCATTGCAAAGCAGTGCGACCTCGGCGTCATCGAGGCGGTCGAGAGCAACGGTCTGGACAAGGGCGTCGAGGTGCTGGAGGCGCTACTGGAGCAGTAATCCCCCACCCGCCTGCCGGCCATATTATCCACAAAAAAGGACGTCGTTTTCCGCCAGAGAAAACGACGTCCTTTTTTCATCCTATTCCTTCAATTAAAGCTCACACCAGCGAGGCGTTGATTCCATAAAAGAACTTGCTGATGGATTCCCGGCGAACGTGCAGCCCGTCGTAAAAATCGGCGTTTGTACAGCCAATCTTTTCGGGATCATAGGACCCGAAAAAGTCGATGTCCCGCAGCGCAGCCTGCTCCTTAAAATAGATCTCCGAGAGTTCGACGCCCTCTGAACACTCGAGCGACGCGAGGTGTTTGTAATAAATGCCGTGGAACGGCGTGAGGACAAAGGTCACACGAACCCCCTTGTCGAGGATATAATCCACCAGCGCCTCAAACTGCTCGCACCTTTTTTCGTCCAAGGTGTAGAAGTCGTAAAAACCGAACGGCGTGCCGCCGGTCCGCTGCAGCGCTTCGGTATCAACCCACTCCTGATCGTGGCTGCGGTACTCCTCGGTATAAAGCAGAGTACCGTCCGGCATCTTGGTCTCGGTCTTTTGGAGATAGACGCTGCCAATCACGCGAGAGGGGCGCTCCTCGTCCGAGTGGTCCTCAAAATAGTAACTGACATTATTCTGGAAATAGTCAAGATCCAGCAGCGCATCGTTGTACTTGCCCTTGTCCTCCTCCTCATAGGCGACATCAAAACCAAGTGTCTGGTTCAAAAAGGAATTTGCAAGGTTTTTGTCCGAGCGCGCGCTGTATGCCTCCGGCAGATCGTTGAGGATCCAAGGGTCCAGCACGAGGATGATGTTTTGAGGCATCCGCTCATACTTGTCCAGCAGGGCCACCGTGGAGACGATGTCATAAAAATCCTCCCCCGACATCCCCGCATTGTAAAACAGGCCCTCTTCCCCGGCGATTTCCGCCGTGATCTGCAGCCCGCGGCTTGACCCGATAACCAGTGTATTATAGGTCTCCGGCATATTTTTGATGTACAGCTTTAACACTTCACGCTCATCCATCTGCTCGAAGTTCGAGACCGGATCCCCCTCAAGCAGGATCTCCGCCAGCTCCAGATTGTACTTGTCCCCGCGAAACAGCCCCGTCTGGTCGACAAAATAGTTGACCCACAACACGAGCAGCACCAGCGGGAGGATCAAGATCAGTTTGAGCGCTGATTTTATCGATCCTTTCAGCAATGTCATCTGCGCGTTTCCCTCCAGCAGCGCCCCGCCGCATGGGCGGCGCGCCTGCGTATTCAAAGCATCCTGTTTTTATTCTACCACAACTTGCCCGGCAAGAAAAACGGCGCGGCCAAACTTTCACAAAGCGCGCACCTCTTGGCCGTTCTGCGGCATCACTTTGCAAATGCGCTGAACGCCAGATAGCACATATAGATATCCGCCTTCGCGGCCACCTCATAGGGCGCGTGCATCGAGAGCAGCGGCACCCCGATGTCCACCACGTCGATATTGTGGTTTGCCACATATTTCGCAACCGTCCCGCCGCCGCCGATATCGATCTTGCCCAGCTCGCCGGTCTGCCAGATTACCCCCGCGCGGTCGAGGATCCCCGCAAAGAAGGCCATTGTCTCGGCAGAGGCATCAGAGGTGCCGCTCTTGCCGCGGGCGCCGGTGTACTTGGTCACAACGACCCCCTTGTTCAGCCGCGCGACATTGTTCTCCTCAAACACATCGGCGAAGGTCGGGTCATAGGCGGCGTTGACGTCCGCCGAAAGGCACTTGGTGTTGGCCAGCATCGCCAGCGGGTCCGCGCCCTGCGCCTTTGCCAGATACTGCAGGTAATGCGGCAGATAGGCAGAGGCGAGGCCGGTGTTGCCGTCCGAGCCGGTCTCCTCCTTATCGGTCAGGCAGGTGACGGTGGTGTGCGCCGGCGCCTTGACATCGATCTCGGCCCGCAGCGCCGCATAGGCGCACACGCGGTCGTCATGTCCATAGGCAGCCATCATGCTGCGGTCAAAGCCGAGATCCCGCGCCGGAAACGCCGGCACGATCTCCAGCTCCGCGCAGGTGAAATCCCGCTCGGTGATGCCGTATTTTTCATGCAGCAGCTGCATCGTGGCCAGCTTGACCCGGTTTTTGACCTCCTTGTCCGGGTAGGGGGTGGAACCGATCAGCAGGTTCAGCTCCTCCCCCTTGACCCCATCCGCGAGCGAGCGTTTGTCCTGCTCTTTGGACAGGTGGGGCAGCAGGTCGCTGATGGTGAAGATGGGATCGCCCTCCTCCTCACCGACACGCACCCGGACAACCGTCCCGTCGGTACGCACAAAGACGCCGTGGATGGACAGCGGAATCGCCGTCCACTGATATTTGCGCAGCCCGCCGTAGTAGTGGGTCTTGAAGTAGGACAGCTCCCCCTTCTCATACAGGGGGTTCTGCTTGAGGTCAAGGCGCGGCGAGTCGATGTGGGCGGCGTTGATCCGCACCCCCTGCTCCACCGGCAGGGTGCCGAAGGTCGACGCCAGCAGCGCCTTGCCCCGGTTCACCGAGTAGACCTTGTCCCCCGGCTGGTAGTTCTTCCCCGGCTCATAGCGGAGATAGCCCGCCTGCTCCAGCAGGACGACCGCCTCCTCGATGAACTCCCGCTCGGTCTTGGCGCGGTTCAAAAAACGGCGGTACTCCTCACAGTAGGCCCAAGCCTCCTCCTTCAGCTCCGGCCGTGCGTCCAGTACGTTGGGGGCCTTGTAGAGCAGTTCCTCTTCCAGCTGCTTTGCCCTGCTTTTATTCTCTTCCATCTGTATTGCCTCCTTTATCCGCGATAAAGCTGAACATACGCGTTATATGCGTTCGACACCTTTTCGACATACCGCGCCATCTGGGGATAGGGAAACACCGCGAGGGTCTTTTCATCGGCCGCATAGGCCGAATCCTCGAGCAGCCTATCCACCGTTCCCCAGCCGCTGTGGTATCCCGCGCAAGCGGTTGCCAGATCCCCCGCATACCGCTCCAGACAGCAGTCGAGATAATAGCTGCCGAACCGGATATTGACCTCGGGATCCCAGAGATCATCAAAATCCAGATCCTCCTCGTTTGCGATCTTGAGCTTGATCCACGCGAAGGTCTCCTCGGTGATCTGCATCAGGCCGCGGGCGCCGACATCCGACTCTGCCAGCTCGTCAAAGCCGCTCTCGGTGCGGATCACCGCATAGATCATCATCGGGTCCATCTCATACGCCTCGGCATAATACTCCACCGTCTGGCGGTATTGCAGCGGGTAGCTGTATTCCCGTAGCCGGCGGACCAGCCGCGGCAGGGCAAAAATGCCGGCCAGCAGCACCAAAAAAAGCAGCAGGATCAGGTATCTGCGCGATTTTGTCATCTATCCATTCCTTTGAGTGTTTTTAAAAATTGTTCGGTCTTGTCCCTGAGTTCTTCAAGGGTGCCGCGGTTCTCGAGCAGATAATCTGCCCGGCTGCGCAGCGCCTTTGGGGACTGCTGTCTGTCCAGCCGCTGACGGGCCGCGTCCAAAGAGATGCCGTCCCGCTTGGCGATCCGCTCAATCTGGCCCGCGCGGTCAGCCTCCACCAACAGGATCTTATCACACAGCGCCTCAAAGGGCGTGTCGATTATCAGCGCGCCGTCCAAAAAAACAACTGCGCGCCCCTCCTGCTCCGCGCGCTCGATGCGGCGCTGCAGCTCCGAGAAAATCAGCGGCGTGGTCACAGCGGTCAGCCTGCGCAGCCCCTGCGGGTCGGCAAATACCCGCAGGCCCAGTGCGCGGCGGGCCAACGCCCCCTGCTCGTCGCAGATGTCCGGTCCAAACTCCCGCACCAATGCCTGCACATAGGGGCTGCCGGGGGTTGCAAGCTCCCGGGAGACGGCATCCCCGTCCAGCACCAGATACCCCCATTCCCGCAGCCAGCCGCTCACCGTCGATTTCCCGCTGCCGGAGGTTCCTGTAACGCCGATAACCTTCACAGTTCCACCACCTGAAATGCAGCTGCCCGGATCAGCCGGTTATAGACCGCCATCGAAAGGCCGTCCCGCGCGGGGCAATGGGCGTAGACAATCTTCGCCCCAAGGTCGTCCGCCTGCCGCAGCGCCGCAAAGAGGGCGTGGGCCTGCGAGGCGGGATCGTCCGCCCTCCCGCAGGGGATGCAGGGTATCGGGAGCCGGCTCTCCTCCCCCTCGTAGCACATTGCATAAGCGCCCTGCTGAGGGTGGCTTTCAAGATAAGCGCGGTAGGCGTCGAAATCCCCTTTCAGGATCACGACGTCGGCGCGCGGCGAATAGTGTTTGTACTTCATGCCCGGAGAAGCGGCGACCTCGCCCTCGGCCAGCTTGCTGAGGATTGCGGAGGAGAGCACAACCTCCTCCCCCAGCGCGGCCTCGAGCTGCTCCTTGGTGATATAGCCCGGGCGCAGCAGGGACGGCTTGTCCCCCGCAACGGTAATCACGGTGGATTCCAACCCCACCGAGCAGGGGCCGCCGTCCACAATCAACGGCACCCGGCCGTCGAGGTCGCGGAAGGTGTGCTCGGCGGTGGTAGGGCTGGGCAGGCCGGACAGGTTTGCCGACGGCGCTGCCAGCGGCAGCCCGCAGGCGCGGATGATCTCCCGCGCGACCGGGTGGGAGGGCATCCTGACCGCCACCGTGTCCAGCCCGGCGCAGGTCTCGGCCGGGATCGCCGCGCTCTTTTTCATGATGATGGTCAGCGGCCCGGGCCAAAACGCCTTTGCCAGCAGCTGCGCCTGCGGCGGGATCTCCCGCACCACGCCGGGCAGCTCCTCCATCTGCGAGATATGGACGATGAGGGGGTTGTCCTGCGGGCGCCCCTTTGCCTCAAAAATCTTCTTCACCGCATCGGCGTTGGTCGCGTCCGCGGCAAGCCCGTAGACCGTCTCGGTCGGGATACCGACAATCTCCCCCGCGCGCAGCAGCCGGGCGGCCTCTTCGACCGCCTGCGGCCCTGCGCTGAGCAGCTTTGTTTCCATCATGCCATCTCCTACTCTTCTTGTGTCGCCGAGCTTTTCAGCTTTTCGGCCTGATCGGCTGTCACCAGCCCGTCAATCAGCTCATCCAGCGCGCCGTCCATCACCGCGTCCAGCTTGTACAGTGTCAGCCCAATCCGGTGGTCGGTGACCCGCCCCTGCGGGAAGTTGTAGGTGCGGATCCGCCCGCTGCGGTCCCCCGAGCCGACCTGACTCTTGCGCTCGGCCGAGATCTCGGCGTGCTGCGCGTCCCGCTGCTGCTGCAGCAGCCGGCTGCGGAGCACCCGCAGCGCCTTGTCCTTGTTCTTGTACTGGCTGCGCTCATCCTGACATTCCACAACCATGCCGGTGGGCAGGTGGGTGACCCGGATCGCGGAGGAGGTCTTGTTGATGTGCTGCCCTCCCGCCCCGGAGGAGCGGAAGGTATCAATCCGCAACTCCTTGGGGTCCAGCTCCAGCTCGACCTCCTCAGCTTCCGGCATCACCGCGACGGTGGCCGCCGAGGTGTGTACCCTGCCCTGCGTCTCGGTCTCAGGTACCCGCTGTACCCGGTGGATCCCGCCCTCGAACTTGAGCCGGCTGTAAGCCCCGTCCCCGATCACCGTAAAGCTGATCTCCTTGATGCCGCCAAGCTCGGTCTCGCTCAGGCTGTTGACCTCAATCTTCCAGTGCTGAGACTCGGCGTACATCGCATACATCCGGTACAGGCTGTGGGCAAAAAGCGCTGCCTCCTCGCCTCCGGTTCCGCCGCGGATCTCCATGATGACGTTTTTGCCGTCGTTTTCGTCCCGCGGCAGCATCAGGATCTTCAGCTCCTGCGCCAGCGAGCCGCACCGCGCCTTGCCCTCCTCAAACTCCTGCCGGACCATCTCCTTGAACTCCGGCTCAAGGCCGCCCTCCTGCAATAGGGCCGCCGCCTCTTCAAAAGCAGCCTTCGCCCTGCGATACTCCTCATATTTTTCCACCAGAGGCGTGAGTTCCTTATATTCCTTCATCAGGGCGGGGTATCTGGCGCCGTCCCCGATCACCGACGGATCGGTCAGCTGGTTGCCGATCTCCTCATAGTGCTGTTTGACCTGTGCGAGCTTTTCCAGCATCCCAGCCATCCCTCCTTCTCCGCAGGCCGCAAAACAGGGCGCTCACTCCCCTTCGCGGATAATCTTTTTGATGTTCCGCTCGATCTTGGCTCGCGGAACCATCACCTCATGCCCGCAC
>CALXBJ010000169.1 GCA_944386515.1 uncultured Pygmaiobacter sp. | reverse complement strand
AGCCGTCAAAAAAGGCCTCCGGCATCCGGCAGTCGGAAAACGCGCATCCGCGCAGGGTGCAGCCGCTCAGGCTCAGATAGTCCGCCGCGCAGCGCTCCAGCGCGCAGTCCCGGAATACCGACCCGGACAGCTGCGCGCCGGACAGCCGGCAGTCCTGCCAGACCACCGAGGCAAAGGTCGCATCCGCCGCGGCCCAGCCGCTCAGGTCGCACTGCTCGAGAACCGATTCTTTCAGGTAGAGCCGGTCCATCCGGCAGCCCGCAAAGCTGCAGCCCTCAAACCGGCAATGGGCGAACTCCAAGCCGCGCAGCTCTGCGGGGCCAAAGCGCAGGTGCAGGAAGGTCATCTCGGCGATCGTCTCCTCCTCCTCGGCGGCCTGTGCGAGGAAGCGGCTCAGATACCCCTGATCGTCGAAAACGACCCCGCCGCAGGCGGGAAGATGCCGCTCCATCAGCGCGCCTCCCGGAAGTAGAGCAGCCGGACGGTGTTCTTGGGATGCCGCTCAAAGAGCATCGAGGCATCGCGCACCTCCCGCTCGCCGCAGTTGCTCAGGATCACCTGCTGCCCGTCGGCGCCGTCCAGATAGCCGCTGACGGTGACCCAGTGCCAGTTGTCCTCCGCCAACTCGGGGGCGCGGTGGCGCAGGATCAACAGCGCGAGGGGGTTGTCCGAGTCGATGCCGCGGCGGACAAAGTCGTACATCTGCCCCGCATCCTCCACGGCACCGCAGCCGCAGCTGGTCAGCTTGACCCCGCGGTAGAGCGCATAGGTGCGGAACTTCAGCGCGTACCGCCCCGCATAGGGAAAGCCCATATAGCTCGGGGTGATGAACCGGAAGATGTCCTCGATCTCGTCGATGTACTCCTCCTTGGAAAAGGGGGCAAGGCTGCCGCGGTAGAGCTTTCGCATCCCGGGGCGGGTCGAGGCGTAGTAGGCGCACAGGTTCGCACCGGTGGTCGGCCCGCAGCCGCAGCCGCGCCGCCACGCCGTGCGGCACCAATCCTGATCCCCGCCGTAGGCCCAGCGCTCGCCGTCCTCAATCAGCGGTATCTTGAGTTCCTGAATCGACACCCGCATTTCCTCCCAGCAAAAAGATTTTCTGCAAAAAAAGAAAGACGGCCATCCGGCGCGCCGCGCGGCGCCGCCCGCATAGCCGTCTTTTATTATAGCACAGTGCAGCGAAGATGCAAACCGGTCAGATCACGATGTGGGTCCATTTGCCGCTCGCAAACCGGTAGCGGGAGAGGGCGAACCGCGCGAACTGGTCCAGCGCGAGGCCGATCCAGGCGCCGAACAGCCCCCAGCCGATGGGATAGCAGAACAGCCAGCTGAAGATCGGTCGCACAAAGGTGACGCTGACAAGGCTGACCACCGCGACAAACCGGGTGTCGCCCGCGCCGCGCAGGCAGCCGTTGAAGATGACCTGCGAGATCTGCAGCAGCACGATGAAGGCCATCATGTCAAGGATGATCGCGCCGTCGTTTAGGATGTTCGCCTCCTTGCTGAACAGCCCGACGATGTTGCGGCCAAAGACGAAGAAGCACACGCCCAGCAGGATCGAGATGATAAAGCCGATCCGCTGGCAGATGCTGCCGTAGATCTGGGCGAGGTCGACCCGCTTTTCGCCCATGCTCTGGCCGACCAGCGCCACCGCGGCGACCGAGAGGCCGTCGCCGAAGCAGAAGGCCAGCGAGAGGATGTTCATACAGATCTGGTGGGTGGCAAACGGCTCGGTGCCAAGCCGCGCGACGATGATCGCCGAGATGAAGAAGTCGATCCGCAAAAAGATCTGCTCGGCGAGGGTAGAGGAGCCGATGTTGGTCAGCGCGCCGAGGGTGCGCCGGTCAAACCGCAGCCGGATCGGGGTGGACAGCCGCAAAAAGCCGTGGGTGTGCAGGATGCTCAGAATGCTCATGCCGCAGGCGGCGACGGTGCCCAGCACCGTTGCGATCGCCGCGCCCGCAACCCCCAGCCGCGGGAAGCCGAAGTTGCCGCCGATCAAGAGATAGTTGAAGATGATGTTGACGACGTTGCTGGTCAGGTTGGTGCGCAGCGCGATCTTGGTGTTGCCGCAGCCGCGCTGGGCGGCGTTGATGACCATCGACACGGTGTTGAAGACCATGCCGCCCATGATGATCCTGAAATAGATCACCGCGTCGTCGTGGGTGTCGGGCGCGGAGCCGGCCAGATGCAGGATCGGGCTGGCAAAAACCACACACAAAGTGCTGATCACGGCGGTCATCAGAAGGGTGATGGCGAGCGATTGGATCAGCACCTGTTTTGCGCTCTCGGCGTCCTGCTCGCCGCGGCGGCGGGCAACCAGCGCAGAGACCGCGATATTGAGGGAGAGGAAGAAGGCCAGCCCGATGAACTTGGGCTGGGTGGTCAGGCCGACGGCGGCGATGGCGTAGGTGCCCAGCGTGCTCACCATCATGGTGTCCACCATGCCGACAAGGCCAATCAGCACCGATTCGGTCAGTGAGGGCCAGGCAATCCGCAGCGCCCGGCGCAGCAGGGCGGGCACATCGGGCAGCGGGCCGGAGACCGGGATCTTTTTGACCAGCTTGTTGAGATCAAAAATGCGTTGCAGTAAACCATTCATTTGAGCAATCCACCAGGCTTTCATCAATTTTCTTTGTACTCACATTCTACACGAAAATATCACATATTGCAAAGCTTTGTAAACTTTTCTGCAAAAAAACGGCGGCAGGGCGAAAAAGGTCACAGATAGAAGAAAATAATGCTGGATTTTCAAAAAAAGAGAAGCATCCGGGGCGCAAAAAAGGCGCGCCGTGAAAGCAGCGCGCCCGATGTGCCCTTTTGAAAAACGTTATGCGCGGCCGCGGCGCAGATGCCGTTTTGCCGCGGTGTACAGCCGCACCGTGCTGGAGACCGCCAGCACCCCCAGCGCGAGGCAGCCCGCGATGCCGAAGGTGTGCAGCCCGGTCTCGAGGAACATCCCGGTGTCGCCGCCGATGCAGTACTCCATTGTATAGTAGATGCCGCCGCCGGGCACCATGGGGAAGAGCCCCACCAGCAGAAAGCCGGTCGCCGGCGCCCGGGGGACCCGCGCCATGATCCCGGCGTAGACCGATACCGCCACGGTCGCAAAGAAGTAGCAGACAAGGTCGCCGGCCAGCAGCCCGCACAGCAGATAGACCAGCCAGCCGAGGCTGGAGCCAAGCGGCGCGAAAAACAGCATCCGTCCCCGGACATTGACGACAAAGCAGAACGCGAGACAGGCCAAAAACGCGTACAGGCAGGGCAGCAGGAACTGTTCGATCATACCGGCATCCCTCCCATCAGCGCCTGCCAGACGCTCAGCGCGACGCCGGTGCCCAGCGCGATGCCGGTCGCGGTCAGCAGCGCCTCCACCAGCTTGGTCAGGCCGGCGACGAGGTCGCCGGCGATGATGTCCCGCATCACGTTGGTCAGCGCAAGGCCCGGCACCAGATTCATCAGGATGCCGATGACCGTCTTGTCGAAGTTTGCCAGCAGCCCGGCCTGCGCGAGGACCAGCACCCCGGCAGCGGCGGCAAAGCTGGAGACGATGGTGCTGAAAAAGGCGTTGACCTCCAGCCGGTCAAAGAGAAACTGCACCCACTTGACCCCCATGCCGCAGATAAGCGCACAGAGCGCGTCGCTTAGCCCGCCGCCGAACAGCAGCGTAAAGGCGAAGGCGACACAGCCGCCGGCAAAGATCTGCTGCAGCGGGCTGTAACGCGGGGTGCGGCCGATTCTCGCCAGCGCGGCGGGGATCTCCTCCAGCGGCGGGCGCTCGCGGCAGATGCTGCGGCACAGGTCGTTATAGGCGCCCACCCGGGCGAGGTCGCTGCCGTGGTTCCCCAGCCGGCGGATGGCGGTGTGGGGGCGGCCGGTCTCGTCCTCCAGCGAGAGGATCAGCAGGGTGGGGATGGCAAAAATCGAACCCTCCCGCGCGCCGTAGGCCGCAAAGATCCTCTGGATCGATTCCTCCACGCGGTAGATCTCGGCCCCGCTCTCGAGCAGGTCATAGGCGATGTCGGTCGTCACGCCGAGCAGTTTGTCACAGTCCATCCGCGGCCTCCTCCCGTACGGTCGGGCAAATCAGTCCGCCGTCTGCGCGGCGGGTGTAAAGAGGGCGTCGATCCGCTCCTCACTGTCAAAGAGATAGTTGTACTGCAGCGTGCGGTATTCCTCGATCAGCTCGTCATAGGGGGAGTCGTCCTCATAGCTGTACTCCGTCCCGTCCGCGCCGCGGTAGCCGTTCAGGTTGATCGCCTCCACCTGCTGGGAGAGGTTCCACAGGAAATCAAGATAGGGGGTCGTCTCAAGCCCGGCGGTGCGCAGCAGCAGCGCGGACAGGTAGTTTGCGCTGGTGAGCGCCGACTCGGTGCCGCCGCCCTCGATCTCATAGTTGGCCCAGAGCACAAACGGGGTGGAGAACCGCAGCTGGGTCTCCTCCAGCGTCAGGTCCTCCAGCGATTTGCCCATCAGCGCCTCATACACCCCGTCGGGCAGGTTGGGCGCGTGGTCGCCGAACATCAGGATGATGGTCGGCTCCTCCACCTCGCTGAAATAGTCGATCAGCTCGGAGAAGGCGGTGTCGGTTGCCCGCACCAGCGAGAGGTAGTTGTCGGCGTAGTCGCTGGTATAATCGCCCTTGTTCATATGCACCAGCTCATCCGGCGCGTTGATTAAGCTGCCGTAGCCGCCGTGGTTCTGCATCGTCACGTTGAACAGGAACATCGGGGTGTCGGGGTCCTTGTTCTCATACAGCTCGATCAGCTTTTCAAAGTCCGATTCGTCGCTCACGCAGTTTCTGGCATAGCTGCCGATCATCCGCGCGCCGACAAAGTCGGACAGGTCGTAAAAGTGGTCAAAGCCCAGCAGCGGGTAGACCTTGTTGCGGTTCCAGCAATAATTGTAGAAGGGGTGCACCGCGTCGACGGAGTACCCCTGCGCGGCGAGGGTGGTCGCAAGGGAGGGGGTCTCGCTGTTGATGTACTGCTGGTAGACCACGCTGCCGGTGGGGAAGAAGCCCAGCGTGTTGCCGGTCAAAAACTCAAACTCGGTGTTGCAGGTGCCGCCGCCGAAGGTGCTCACCCGCAGCTGGCCGGTGATGGTGTTCGGCTGGCCGGAAAGGCTGCTGATGAAGGGCATATACTCGAGGTCGGTCTCAAAGTCGCCCGCCGTCCGCAGGTCGTACAGGCTCTCGTTCATGATGACAATCAGGTTCGGCTTCTGCTGCGCCGGGGTGACGGGGTCGGCCTGCGGGGTCCCGTCGATGATCTGCTGCGCCGCGTCGGCGCTGTAATCCTCCGGCTGTTCGACCTGCAGGTATTTGGTGCTGTAAACGGCGCTCAGCAGCAGGCCGTTGTCCTCAAAGGCGATGTTCTGGTTCCACAGATAGTCCTTGATCCCGATCTGGTTGAGGAACGCGGTGTTCGAAAAGACGGTCCAAAAGAGCGCGACCGACACCGCGCAGGCGCCGCGGGCGATCCAGCGGGCGCGGCGGCTGCGCGCCTTCCAGCGGGCCTTGCCCGCGAGGACCCAGACCAAGAGGAAGAGCAGCGTCGCGGTGAAGAAGTAGAACTCAAACGGGTAGCTGTACCGCCCCGAGACCGCCGCGGCGGTGCGGATGTTGTACAGGTCCAGCGCCGACACCGGGGTGCCGCGGAAGATCCGGGTCGCGCTGTTGATCAGCCCCAGCAGGTAGAACAGCAGCGCCGAGATCCGCAGCGAGGCGCAAAAGCTGCCGCACAGCGAATACAAAACCCAGCCGATCAGCCAGATCAGCAGCAGGTTGAAGAGGAAGGCGGTCCAGTAGACCTCGAAGATGGAGTTGATGTCAAAGCACTCCATCATCATGAAGAGGGGCAGCGCGCTGCCCACAAAGATCCCGATCGACAGCCGGCGCTGCCCGCGCTCGGACAGCGAGAAGCGGAGAAGGGCCAGCGGGCCGACCAGTGCGGCGAGCAGCAGCGAGAAGAGGTACCAGCTCAGCTGGAAGCCCTTGCTGCCGTAGTCGAACAGCTCCCGCCGCAGCAGCAGAAAGCCCAGCGCCAGAACGGTGAAGCCCAGCGCGGCCGCCCGCGCCGCGCGGCTGCGGGAAAGGGATACAACTTTATTCTCGGTAATCGGCAAAAGAAACACCTCCGAAAAGAGAAACGACAAAGGGGACGCAAATACCACAAAAAAAGAAAAAATTTTGCGGCAATCTGCAGCCGGGCGGAAAAAAGGCGCAGATTTTTTGAGAACATACAACTGAAAGGATATCATGATTTTGTGAAAAAGTAAAGGAAACGCCCCGCCCCGCGCCTTGCCATTTTGCCCCTTTTGTGGTAAAACGGAGACAGGAGAAAAATGCGCCGCGGGGGAAAAGACGCCCCGCGGCGGGAGAAAAAAGGAGGAGCCCCGGATGAAAAAATTCCCCAAAATTGACCTGCACCTGCACATCGACGGCTCGGTTTCCCCCAAGACCGCCCTCGAGCTTGCACAGGAGCAGGGGCTGCCGGAGGGGGCGCTCTCGCTGGAGGAGGTCACCCGCCGGATGGTGATCCCCGAGGGGGAGAACGGGACCGAGTTTAAAGAGTTTGACCTGCCCATCGCGGTGATGCAGACCGCCGGCGCGCTGCGCCGGGTCACCCGCGAGCTGGTCTGCCGTCTGGCGGGGGAGGGGGTGCTCTACGCGGAGCTGCGGTTTGCGCCCCAGTTCCACACCACCCGCGGGCTTACCCAGCGGGAGGTGACCGCGGCGGCGCTGGAGGGCGCCGAGGAGGGGCTGCGCGAGCATCCCGAGATCGAGATCGGGCTGCTGCTGTGCGCGATGGGCACCCTCGCGCCGGCAGAGGAAAACCGCGATGCGAACCTCGAGACGGTGCGCCTTGCCAAGGAGTTTATCGACGCGGGCAGCCGGGTGGTCGGCATCGACCTGGCCGGGTACGAGGACCGGCTGTCCGACTATGCCGACGTCTTTACCCTCGCCGCCCAGCTCGGGGTGCCGGCGACCTGCCATTCCGAGTTTGAGGTGCCCCAGTGCCTGCCCTTCGGCACCCCGCGGATCGGCCACGGTTAGCAGGTCGCCGAGCGGGAGGACCTGATCGAGGCGGTGCGCGGCCGCGGCGTCACGCTGGAGATGTGCCCGGTCAGCAGCATCATCTCCTACGACCTGCCGCGGGACGGGCGCCACCCGCTGCGGAGGCTGTTCGACGCCGGGGTGCTGGTGACGGTCAACACCGATAACCTCACGGTGCTGGGCACCGACCTCGACCGGGAGTATGACAGCTGCCGCGAGATGGGCTTTACCGACGAGGAGATCCTCAAGATGTGCTTTAACGCCGCGCGGGCGAGCTTTTTGCCGCCGGAGAAAAAGCAGGCGCTGCTGCAGCGGATGCAGGCATTCTGCGAGGGCTGAGCGCCGCGCGAGGGGATAAAGAAAAAAAGAAGACAGCGCCCGGCGCGGGAGAGGAAAACCCTCCCGCGCCGGGCGCTGTCTTCTTGTGATTTTCAGGCGGAGCGGGCTTTTTGCCGCAGAGCGCCGTTATCTGCGCCGGTAGACCGACGGCATAAAGAGCATCAGCAGCGGGAAGATCTCCAGCCTTCCCGCCAGCATATCAAAGCTCAGCACCAGCTTGGACAGGTCGCTGAAGGGGGCGTAGCTGCCCACCGGCCCGCAGACGCCCAGCGCGGGGCCGATGTTGTTGAAACAGGCGGCCACCGCCGTCAGCTGGGAGACATGGTCGAACTGGTCGAGGGAGAGGATCAAAACGCTGCCCAAGAACAGGACGATATAGGCGGTCAAAAAGCAGTGTACCCCCTCCAGCGTGGGCCGCTCGAGCGGCTTGCCCTCAAACCGGAGCGCCCGCACACTGCGGGGAAAGACCATCGACCGCAGGCTGCGCAGCACGTTTTTGCACAGAATCGCCACGCGGGAGATCTTGATGCCGCCGCCGGTGGAGCCGGCCATCGCGCCGAAGAACATAATCAGGATCAGGATGGTCTGGGAAAAGACCGGCCAGACGCCGTAATCCGCGGTGGTAAAGCCGGTGGTGGTGATGATGCTGGACACCTGAAAGAACGCATACCGAAAGCTGCGCAGCGGGTTCCAGTCATACAGCGGCAGGATGTTGAGGGTAATCATCCCCACCGCGGCGGCAATGATGCCCAGATACCAGTGCAGCTCCTCGCTCTTAAAGACCTTGGCGAAGTTGCCCAGCAGCAGGTAGTAATACAGGTTGAAGTTGGTGCCGAAGAGGATCATAAAGACCCCGATGACCCCCTCGATGTAGGGGGAGTTGTAGTATGCGACGCTGCTGGACTTGATGCCGAAGCCGCCGGTGCCGGCGGTGCCGAAGGCGTGCAGCAGGCTGTCGAACAGCGGCATCCCGCCAAGCAGAAGCAGCAGGATCAAAATCAGGATCATCGCGAGATAGATCCCGTACAGGATCAGCGCGGTGCGGCGCACCTTGGCGACCAGCTTGTCGCAGGTGGGGCCGGGGACCTCCGCCTTCATCACATAGAGGGTCTTTGCGTCCGACCGGGGCAGGATCGCCAGCACAAAGACCAGCACCCCCATGCCGCCGACCCAGTGGGTGAAGCTGCGCCAGAACAGCATCCCCTGGCTCATCGCCTCGACATCGGTCAGGATGCTCGCGCCGGTGGTGGTGAAGCCGGACACCGTCTCAAAGAGGGCGTCGATAAAGCGGGGGATCTGCCCCGAAAAGACAAAGGGCAGCGCGCCGAACACCGACAGCAGGACCCAGGACAGCCCGACGATGAAAAAGCCCTCCCGCGGCCGCATCGAGCGGTCCTTCGGCTGGCGCAGCGTCAGCAGGACGCCGAGGATGAGCAGCAGCAGGATGGTCAGGATAAAGGCGAAATAGGTGTCGCTCTCGCCGTAGAGAAAGGCCACGGACAGCGGCAGCAAAAGCAGACCGGCCTCCACCTTCAGCAGGTTGCCGACCAGATAAAAGATCATCGCGTAATTCATGCCGCCCTCAACCCTCCATCAAGACATCCTTGAGGTCCCGCAGCCCCATCGTGGCCGAGATGATCACCACAAGGTCGCCCGGCAGCATCACGTCGCTGCCCTGCGGGTGGATCAGCTGCCGGCCGCGGATGATCCCCGCGACCAGCATCCCCCGCTTGAACTGCAGCTCCTGCAGCGTCTTGCCGGCAAAGGGCGCGTTTTCACCCACGACAAACTCCAGCGCCTCCATCCGGCCGTCCAGCAGCTTGTACAGGTTCTGCACGCTGCTGCCGCCGGCGTTGCGCATCGCCCGCACAGACCGCAGGATCATGTCGCCGGTCACCGCGCGGGGGGAGACGACGCTCTCAATCCCCACCGAGCGCATCAGCGAGAACAGGTTCGAGCGGTTGACCTTGGTGATGACCTTCTTGACCTTGTTGGCGGAGGCGAACATCGACACGATGATATTCTCCTCATCGATGCCGGTCAGGGAGACGCAGGCGTCGGTCGCGGCAAGCCCCTCCTCAATCAGCAGCTCCTGATCGGTGCCGTCGCCGTGCAGGATGTTCGCCTTGGGCAGCATCTCGCTGAGCAGCTCGCAGGTCTCCTCATCCTGCTCGATGATCTTGACCTGCATCCCCATCTTGAGCAGCTGGGAGGCGAGGTAGAACGCGATCTTGCCGCCGCCGACCAGCAGCACCGAGTGGACCCTCTCCTGATAGATGCCCAGCCGCTTGAAGAAGGCGCTCAGGTCCTCGTGCGCGGCGGAGACATTGATGTGGTCCCCGCCCTGCAGCACAAAATTGCCGTCCGGGATAAAGACCTCCTCCCCGCGGCGGACCGCGCAGACCAGCACCTGCGCCTTGAACCGGCCGGGCAGCTCATGCAGCGGGATGCCGGCCAGCGGGGTGTCGAGCGGCAGGGTGATCTCGGCCATCTCCATGCGGCCCTTGGCGAACAGCTCCAGCTTGGTCGCACTGGGGAAGCGCAGCATCCGGCTGATCGCGTTGGCCGCCTCGAACTCGGGGTTGATCGCCATCGACAGCCCCAGCTCCTTGCGCAAAAACAGCATCTGGTGGAAGTAGTCCGGGTTGCGCACCCGGGCAATGGCGTGCCGCGCGCCGTTCTTTTTGGCGATGATGCAGCACAGGATGTTGAACTCGTCCGAGGAGGTCAGCGCGATAATCAGGTCCGCGTGGGCGACGTCGGCCTCGGCGAGGACCTCGGGCGCGGCGCCGTTGCCGCAGATGCCCAGCACGTCGTAGCTGGTGGTGGCGCGCTCGACCACGTCGGGGTTTTTGTCCACCACGACGACGTCGTGCCCCTCCTGAGAAAGATACTCGGTCACGGTGCTGCCGACCTTACCGATGCCGACAATGACAATTTTCATACAGACCCTCCAGTAACAAATGGCCAAAACAAAACCCGCCCCAAAAGGCCCGCCGCCGCTCCGGCGCGGGAACAGGGCGAAAAAAAGACGCATCCAAACCGATGCGCACCCCAAGTAAGATGCCTATATGATACAACTTTGCCGCCCGTTGTGCAATTACCAAAAACAGAAAAATGCACAAAATGCACCGCCGTTTTCAAAAAATCATGGTTTTGAGAAAAAACGCGAAAAAAAAGGAGAGGCGCACGGCCTCTCCCGCTCCAAAATCAGCTTTGCGCGGCCGGGGTCAGGCGTCGGCCCGCCAGACCATCTCCAGCATAGGGTGGCCGCTCTCGAGGTCGAAAAGCTCTTTTTCCTCGCGGAAGCCTTCGCGCCGCAAAAACGCGGTCCCCTCTTCGTTCTCGGCATAGACCTGCACCCGCAGCAGGTCAAAGCGGCCCTTTGCAGCGGCGAGCAGCGCGCCGCCGTGCCCCTTGCGGCGGCAGCTCGGCCCGACCGCCAGCGCCGCGATCTCGCCCGCAGCGCCAAACAGCAGCATCCCCTCGATCTCGCCGTCCGCCTCGGCCAGCAGCGCGTGTGCGCCCTCGCCCAATTGCTCGCGGAAAAGGCGGCGGTACCTGTCAAGCCAGAGTTCCTCTGGCAGGAACGGGTGGCTGCGGAGCATCCCCACCAAAAAGACGGCTGCCGCCTTCTCGCGGTCCTGCGGCAGATAGCTGCGGATCTCAGACATCAAAAACACCTCGCAATAAATTTGGAATCCGGTCGGCATACGCGCGGAAGGCGCTGGGCAGGCAGTACTCCTCGGCCAGCTGCGCGGGGGTGACAAAGCACAGCTCGGATGTCCCCGCGCCGGCGACCGGGATCGCCCAGCCCTGCATCTGCCATTCCAGATGGGTGAAGATATGCTTTGCCGGCCCGAGCGGCTTTGCCGGCCCGGCGGGGGAGAGCTGCTGCCCGGCAAGCCAGCAGAGCGCCCCCTCCTCGTCCAGAAAGCCGGGCGCCCCCGGCAGCTCCCAAAGGCCGCGCAGCAGTCCCCGCGCAGGGCGGCGGCGGATCGCGACCCGCCCCTCCCGCAGCAGCACAAAGAGGGTCCGCTGCTCACAGCGGCGCGCCTTCTTCTCCTCCTTGCGGGGGAAGCTGCCGGTCGTGCCGTGGCGCGCTGCAAGGCAGAGCGGCCCGAGCGGGCAGCGCTCGCACCGAGGCGCGCCGTTGGGCAGTCAGACGGTGGCCCCAAGCTCCATCAGCGCCTGATTAAAGTCCCCCGGCCGATCCTTCGGCAGGATGGCAAGGAGCGCCGATGCCATCCCGCGGCGGGTCTCCTCCCGGGAGATCGGCTCACTGCTCTCGGTCACCCGGCTGAGCACCCGCAGCACGTTGCCGTCGACCGCCGGCATCGGGATGCCGAAGGCGATGCTCGCAATCGCCCCGGCGGAATACCGCCCAATGCCGGGCAGCGCCAGCAGCGCGTCAAAGTCGGCCGGCAGCTGCCCGCCGTACTGCTCGACCACCAGACGAGCGGCCTTCTGCAGGTTGCGCACCCGGTTGTAGTAGCCAAGCCCCTCCCACAGCCTGAGCAGCTGTTCCTCCGGCGCGGCGGCGAGGTCGGCAATGGTCGGCAGCTCGGCCAAAAACCGCTCAAAATAGGGGGTCGCCGCCTCGACCCGGGTCTGCTGCAGCATGATCTCGGACAGCCAGACATGGTAGGGCTGCGGGTCGCTGCGCCAGGGCAGCACCCGCGCGCCGGCGTCGTACCAGTCCAGCAGCAGCCGGGGCAGCTGCGGGGGCAGGGAGATCGGGCTTTCTTCTGTCTGCATCGTGGCTCCTCTCCGCCGGCGCGGGGCCGGCAGGTCATTTTTTTGGCGCGCGCGGGTCTGCGTTCCGCCAGAGGCCGCCGCCCGCGCTCTTCGCGGCGCAGGGATGGGCGCGGGCCTGCCGCGCCGGCCGGGTCAGGCGTTTTCCGCCCCCAGCAGCGCGGGCAGCCGGGACAGATGGTCAATCACCGGCACGCCGCCCCCATCGAGCACCCCGCGGGACTGGTGCCCGCCGCAGTAGAGCAGGCAGCGCGCGCCGCAGCCGCGGGCGACCTCGAGGTCATGCAACGTGTCCCCGACAAAGAGGAACCCCTCGGCCGGGCGGCCGCTCGACGCGACAAAATCGGCGGCGAGCTGCGCCTTGCTTGCGGCGTAGATGTCCCCGATGCCCAGCAGCCGGTCGAAGAACTCCCGGATGGGGTAGCGGCCGACCTGCATCTCGAGATGGGTCTGCAGCGACGCGGGCAGCAGCACCTGCCGCCCCCCCATCCCGCGCACCGCCCGCAGAGTGTCCAGCGCGTCCGGCGCGAGGGCACACCGCTCCGCCGCGGGGTGGTAGCAGGCCATGAACTGCTCTGCCAGCCGCTCGAAGGGGGTGCGGGAAAAATCAAAGCCGACCCGGCGGTAGTAGTCAATCACCGGGAAGCAGAAGACCTCCCGGTAGGCCGCAAGATCCCGGACCGGGGGATAGCCGTTTGATGAAAGGACCTGATTGATGGCGGAAAACGAGACCTCAAGGTCATCCAGCAGGGTGCCGTTCCAGTCCCAGACAACAGTGTGGATCATGCTGCAGCTCCTCTTTGCTTTTTTATGGCAGCGGCCGGCGCGGGCCTGCCGTTTTTGGGAAAGCGGTTGCGGGTCTCTCCAAAAGGGGGAAAAGACCAAATCAGGCGTTTGCCCCGCCCGCTGCGTCCCGCCCGGCGAAGGAGGCGCGCTCGCGGCGCAGCTCCTCCAGCAGCGCGCCGAGCGCCCAGCCCCGGTTGTGGGGGGTGAGGACGGCCTTCAGCCGCCCGGCGGCGAGCTTCTGCTCGCGCAGCGCGGCGAGGGTCTGCTCCAGCGCGCGGTCGGACAGCGCGGAGAAGACCAGCGCCGGCTCGGGGGAAAAGGGCCCTGCCGGGCCCTCGGGCTGCGCCGTGCCGCCGGGCAGGCCCAGCAGCGCACCGACCGTCCGGCCGAGATCCTCAGCCCCGGCGGTGTAAACGGCGATCCGCCGCCCCGCGAAAAAGCCGCGCAGCGCGGCAAGCTCGCCGGGGTCCTCAAAGCAGCACAGCAGCACGGCGCCGGTGTGTACCCTTGCCTTCATCCAAAACACCTCTTTTTCTGTCGGCCCGCCGCCCCGCCGACGCGAAAGGAAAGCTCTCTTCGGGGCGGGGCGCGGCCGTCGCCCTTGTATTATACCACGCTTTCCCGCACAGGACAAAGGGGTTGCCGGCAGCCGCCGCGGCCGGGTCTCCCGGGAGGGCAAAGCCGCGCGGCCGGCAAGCGGAAAAACGCCTTCCCGCGAAATCTGCCCGGCAGCGAAAAAAGGCACACGGCGCCCTGCGCGGACCGGTTGCCCGCCCGCCGCCGCGCCGGTATAATAGAAAGGAAGATAAAAAAGGGGGGACGGCGGGATGAAACGGGGAGAGGAGATCCGACCGGAGAAGGTGCTCGGCTATCGGCTGGGGGCGCATCATCTGGACAGGCCGCTGCCGCCCGCGCAGCTGCTTTGCGCGGCGGGGGCCTGCGGGCTGCAGAACACCCCGCCCGGCGCGTGGGAGACGGCGGCCTTCAATCGGGTCGAGGGCTGCACCCTCGACCTGCTCGAGGAGGCGCTATATGAGAAAAAGAGCCTGCTGCAGGCGTGGAGCTTTCGCGGCGCGCCGGTCGTCTTCCCGACCGGGGAGAGCGACATCTTCCTCACCCCGCTGCGGGCGCAGCAGGGGGAGTGGCCCTGGATCTACACCCGGGGCATCGCACTGGCCCTCGACCATCTGGGGATGTCTTTCGACGAGCTGCTGGGGCTGGCGCTGCGGGCGGCGGGGCTGCTGGACGGCTGCACCATCCGCAGCAAGGAGGAGCTGGACCGCGCCCTCGCGCAGCAGATCGCCCCCTGTCTGCCGGCGGAAAAGCGGGCGCTGTGGGAGGACCCCTCGATGTACGGCAGCCCCGACCGGCAGACGGTGGGCGGCGCGGTGGTCTCCTTTCTGCTGCGGCCCTGTTCCTTCTTTGGGCTGGTCGTCTTTGGGCGCAGGGAGGGGGCCAGCCCGACCTTTACCTCCTTTGCGCGCTGGACGGGGCAAAAGATGCCCCGGCTGCCCCAGCCGGAGAAGGAGCTGGTGCGCAGGTTCCTGCGCTGCTACGGACCCTCCACCCTCGACGCCTTCACAAACTGGCTCGGCAGCTGCCCGGCGCAGGCAAGAAGGCTCTGGGACGGGGTCGCGGAGGAGATGGAACAGGTCTTGGTGGAGGGGAAAAAGCGGTATCTGCTCGCATCGGAGCTGGAGGCGCTGCGGCAGGCGCAGCCCGGCGGCGGGATCCGCCTGCTGGGGGCGCACGACCCCTATCTCGACCTGCGGGACCGCGCGCTGATCCTGCCCGATGTCCCGCGGCAGCGGATCGTCTGGCGGACGGTCGCAAACCCCGGCGTCATCCTCCGGGACGGGCGGGTGGCCGGCATCTGGAAGACCAAGACGGCCGGCGGCAAGCTGTCGGTCGCCCACCAGCTCTTCGAGCCGCTGCCGCCGGAACAGCGCCGCGCGCTGAAAGAGGAGACCGAGCGGTATGCGGCGTTCCGCCGCTGCCGCCTGACCGGCTGCGCGGTGGAGGAGGCATAGGAAAAAACACAGACAGCCGGCAGGGCACAGCGCCCTGCCGGCTGTTTTGCTGCGGCGGCGGGAAAGGAGAAGCGGGAAAAGGTCTTTCCCCGTCAAAAAACGATACCCTTTGCGTGCCCGCGCTCCAGACGGATCGCGACCGAGACCGCGATAGAATCCTCGACCCGCCGGCTGTGGCGGCAATCCCCCTTTGCGTCAAACACCACATGGCGAAAAAGATGGCGGAACCGCAGGATCTCTACAAGGTCTTTTTCTCCAAAAGCACCACCGACTCGATATGCCTTGTGTGGGGGAAGAGGTCGACCGGCTGGATGCGCGCGGCGCGCAAGCCGCCCGCCGTCAGCACCGCGAGGTCCCGCGCCTGCGTCTCGGGGTTGCAGGAGATATAGACGGCGCGCGGCGGCGAGAGGCAGAGCAGCGCGTCGAGGAACTCTCGGCTCGCCCCCTCCCGCGGCGGGTCGAAGAAGACAAGGTCCGCCGTCTGTCCCTCCTCTGCCATCCGCCGCATCAGTGCGCCGGCGTCCCCGCAGAGGAATTCGGCGTTTGCCGCGCGGTTGCGCGCGGCGTTGCGGCGGGCGCTCTTGACCGCGTCGGGGTTCAACTCCACCCCCAGCACCGCCGCGGCGCGGCCCGATGCCGCCAGCGCGATGGTGCCGATGCCGCAATAGGCGTCGATGACCCGTTCGGCGCCGGTGAGCTGCGCGAAGGTGAGCGCCGTCTCATACAGCCGCTCGGTCTGCAACGGGTTGATCTGGTAAAAGGCGCGCGGCGCGATTGCAAACCGTTTGCCGCAGAGGATGTCCTCAAGATACCCCTTGCCCCAGAGCAGCTTTTCGGTGCTGCCCAGCACGGCGCTGGTGCGGCGGGGGTTGATGTTCTGCACGACGGTGACAATGTCGGGGCATTGCTCGGTCAGCAGCCGCACAAAATTGCGGCTGCCGGGGAAAAAGCTGGTCGGGGTCACAAGGGTCACCGATACCTGCCCGGTGCGCAGCCCCCGCCGCAGCAGCATATGCCGCAGCAGCCCGCTGCCGCGGTCCTCATCATAGGCCGAAAGCCGGCAGCGCCGGGCGGCGGAAAGCACCGCCTCGGCCACCTCGTTGAGCCGGCTGTCCTGCAGAAGGCAGTCCCGCACCGGCACTACCCGGTGACTCGATTCCTCATAGATGCCGCAGTCCAGCACGCCGCGGCGGGAGGTGAAGGTCGCGATCACCTTGTTGCGGTAATGCAGCGGCTGCTCCATCCCGAGGATCTGCTCCACCGGGGCAAAGCGGCCCAGCAGCCGCTCGACGAGCTGCTGCTTTTGCCGCAGCTGTTCCTCATAGGGCAGCTCCAGCAGCGGGCAGCCGCCGCAGCGGCGCGCCTTTGCGGGGCAGGAGAGGGCGGCGGGGCTCCCGCCGCGCGCCGACCCGCTCACAGCGACGCCCCGAGCGCGCGCGCCTGCGCCAGCTGCTCGGGCTTTTGCAGGATCGCGCCCGCCTCGAGGTTGCCCCCCGCGCAGACATGGCCGCAGTCGGTCCAGCCAAGATTGCGCAGCACCGACTGGAAGTAGAAGAGCACCGGCTCAAAGGTGCTGTCGTAGGTGTCCTCCGCCGCCATCAGCAGCGCGGCGGATTTGATGGGGTTGCGGTACTGGGGATCGAGTTCCGCCACCGCGAACAGCCGGTCGATGGCGCATTTCAGCTGGCCGCTGAAGCCCCAGTAGTAGAGCGGCGAGGCAAAGACCACGAGGTCCGCCTCCTGATAGGCGGGATAGATCTTCGCCATATCATCCCGCTGCACGCAGGGGCTCTGCGGGTCCTTGCCGCCGCCGCAGCAGCCAAGACAGCCGTTCACCTTCATGCCGCGCAGGTCAAACCGGGGGATGGTGTGCCCCGCCGACTGCGCCCCCTCGGTAAAGGCGTCGATCAGCGCGGCGGTATTGCCGTTCGCCCGCGGGCTGCCGTTGAGAATCAGGATCTTTTTTGCCAAAGAAAACACTCCCCATCTTGAGAT